>NZ_CAKVKB010000226.1 GCF_934754915.1 uncultured Clostridium sp. | reverse complement strand
TAATGACAGTTCCCAAATTTGTTAAAATATAGTTTTTCCCTTCAACTTGCATTAAAATTCTGAATTTCCCTTGAAAGAAAAAATTAATAACCTGAGACATTCCGCTTAGAAAAACCACACAAAAAATGGTTAAATAAGACAGTTCAGAATTAACTATAACAGGAAAAAGCAACGCCAATATTATAACTGCAATAAAATACCATGTTCCGACTTTCTTATAGTACTTGTTCGTTGCAGACAAAATACTGTTAATATCCTGTGTATTCCGTTCTGCAACAGGCTTGTATAACGCCTGTAATGTTGCTGTTCCAATCCCCGCTTCTAATAAATTTAAATAAACCATTGCTTGGTTTATTGAAGACAGTAAGCCATTAGATTCTGATCCTAAATTTACCAATACCAATCTAGGAATCATAATACCCAATGCAATTGAAATAACCTGACTTAGCATTCCAAAGAAAATATTATAGATACTCCTCTTAGCATTCATGATTTTTCCTTTCAAACATCCAACTATACTATTATTTTTTTATTATTTGCAAAAATCTCTTAATAAGTTTTATATTTCTTAACCTCATATATTTACTTGCTGCATTCCACATTGAAATAATCACTGGAAGATGATAATTTTCGTCAATTCCAATTAATTCACGATTTATCGCAACATCTGCCTTTAACAACAAATTTAAAATTTCTTTATCTCCCTCGTATAAATACTTTTCTGCATAATAACAAACTTCTCGATCAAGACGTTCAAATGTGTCTCTATGCAATCTTTCCAAGTGACTAGCAGAAGATATATATAGAGATTGCGTTATACCCATAATATAATCCTTTATTTTTTCTAAATTCATAGTCTGAATCTGATGTGAACCTGTATATGCGTATACCGCTTCTTTTATTACAAAAAATTTTTTTGCTTCTATTAATGCTTTAGCCAAAAAAATAGGATCTTCATATACTCTCAAGTTTGGGAAAACAATTTTTCTATCATTTAAAAAAGAGCGCTTAAAAATAAACCTAGCAAACAAAAAGTCAAATTGATAATCAGAAAATTCCATATACCCTTCTATTTCAAATGCTCTTCTATCATTTTTTCCTATTCCCTGTGCTGATCCTCCACAAATCAATGCCTGATTTCTTTTTGCTGACAAGTAAAGTTTTTCAAGAACAAACATATTTGGATAAAAATCATCCGCATCCATAAATGCTATATATTCACCTTTTGCAACCGAAATACCTTTATTACGTGCAACACCAGCCCCTTGATTTTTTTGATATATATAATAGATTCTCTTATCTTGTATTTGAATTTTTTTAATTATATTAGATGAATTATCTGTTGAACCATCATCTACACAAATTATTTCCACATCTTCTAAACTTTGTTCTCGAATATTGTTTAATGTAGCTACCAATGAATTTTCGGCATTATATACCGGTACTATAATTGAAATTTTACACATTATTTTCCTCTATTATTTCTTTTAATTTATAATATATCTTCCATAAAAGATAGTAATTTCGCAAATATGACGTTCTGATTTCACTTGTATCTTCATTATAATATTTTAAAAATAAATACTGTTCTTTTAAAAGTTTTTTATCTTTGTAATCTATCGCTGTATAAAATCGCTTCTTTGCATAACGAATATTTATTATTTGTGTATATTTTTCCCTTTCTGTATCCTGTAAAGGAATTTTAGCCAATGTTTCATTAATTATTTTTTCATGTTCTTCCCATCTTTGTAATTCTTTTTCTTTAGTTGTGTCTCCTGATGACATACTCTTTGGATATATTATGTATGCGTATAATGGTTCATCTAAATAAAATCTTTTATATTTATAATAAACAGGTAATAATAACTGCCAATTCTGCCCTCTCTTGGCCGGATATATTTTTCTTTCAGGATTTACTTCATCAAATGCAGACATTCGTATCATATGACATCCTGCACAAAAATGAGATTCTTCCGTTAACAAATATTCAAATTGATTATATTCATACCGATGTACAAATCGTGTTGCCTCTCTTTTAATAGGTTTTTGCAAATTTTCTGAATAAAATACATACGCATCACTACTTACAACTGCAAACTCTAAATGGTCTTGTAATATTTTTATCCTTTTTTCAATCGATGTCGGAATATAAAAATCATCTGGATCAGCCCAACATAAATATTCTCCGCTTACATATTTTAATCCTGTATTTATTGCTGCACCTAAGCCAGAATTTTTTTGATAAATATATTTAAGTGTCATACGATGCTGGAAAAAAATTGGAATATATTTTTTTAAGATATTTGCAGTTTCATCTATTGACCCATCGTCAACAGCAATTACTTCTATATTTTCATATGTTTGATTTAATAATGACTGTAAATAACACACTAATGTATTTGCCACATTATAACATGGTGTTATTACGCTTACTAATCCATTCTTCATTTTTCATCCCTCTCAGTTTGTATATTATAGGCTCCCTTCACAAACTTCCCTAATACATATGTAGCTGGTTTTGAAATAAACCTTCCAACTAATGCAACTCCAACACTAAAGTCATACATAACTATGACCGCCAAAAAAGATCCGCATATTACTGCTGCTATGTTACCAGATAAAATACTCTTTATATCCATTTTCTCCCAAATTTCATACATGCAACAATGAATAACAAATACTTGAAAGGTTAACCCAGACAGTGTCAGCACAATAATATTTTCTTTAATTTTTATTTCACAAAAAAGTAACACTAAAAATACTGACGATAAAACAACAGCAATATTATTATAATACATAGCATTAAACGTATAATGTATTAGGGAAAATGTACATATTGAGCAAAAAACAAACCCCAACATACTTTTTTTATGCCCTATCATACATTTATATTTTTGAATATACGCTCCTATACAATACATCATGATAAAGTTTACTAATGTATATCCCGAACCACTATCAGTAGATGAAACAGTACTTATTCCGTTAATTACTGTTCCTGAAATTCCACAATATATATCAATTATGCTTGGATAAACAGAAAATAATATAAGCATTAATATTAATAATACTTGCATTTGCTTTTTTGTCACATTTTTAATCATAATATTAATCCACGGTGAAAGTAAATACACAACACTATATAGCCATACAAAATAATTAATTGGTATTAAACTCCGTATATATATTCCCGGTGAAAATTGCCCAACACCTATCATTTTTATTAGTGCAAAAAAACTATTATATCCCATTACTGTTAGAATCAGCAAAATTGGTTTTATAATTCTTCGCATCTGTCTTTTGTACAAAAAATATCCTGATAAAATCATAAACGTATTCACAGCACAAATCGCTAAACTTTCACAAATTAGTAAGAATTCATGCCCTATCACATTATTTTCTGTATATTTCAAAGCATTTCCACCATTTGAATTGTTAAAATGCAATAATATTACAAACAAACTTAATATAATCCTTAAAACATCAAATGAACCAATTCTCTGATTACTCTCTTTCATTATTCCTGACCCTCATAGTACTTTTTCTTTAATAATTTACCAGTCTCCCTTATTATTTCTTGATATTTTTTTGTCGTATCTAATAATACTTTCCTAATTTCAACAGAGTGCTTTTTTATCCATTGATAACACTGTAATAAAGTATCTTCTGATACAATATCTTGATAAGGAACTACATAGTTCTTTGTTTGTCCGAAAATATCATGTGCAATTCCTTCGGATTTAACCGAGTATCCTAAAACCAATGTAGGAACCCCTGTTGAA
>NZ_CAKVKB010000225.1 GCF_934754915.1 uncultured Clostridium sp. | reverse complement strand
CAATAAGATTATATCATAAATACAAATATATTTTTATAGATTTGTATAGATTATTTTTAACTGTTAAAAGCCTCCTTTAAGTTACTTAAATTTAATACAAATTAAAGTTGAAGGCTGTGAAAATATACTCACTAATTTCAAACCTTTCACGCCTTCTTTCTAACTTTTATTATAGTATTAATTAAACAATTGTAAAATTTCATTATCATCAAGTGTATTAAGCGAATATGAATCTAAATTTTCACTAAGTATTTTATCTGTAAGTTCCTTTTTGGAATTTTGAAGGTCAAGTATTTTTTCTTCAACTGTATCTTTAGAGATGAGTTTTATTACTTCAACAGAATTTTTCTGACCTATTCTGTGAGCTCTGTCTGTAGCCTGATCTTCTACTGCTGGATTCCACCATGGATCAAAATGTATTACAATATCTGCACTTGTAAGATTTAATCCAGTTCCACCAGCTTTCAATGATATTAAAAATATATTTTTGTCACTTTCATTAAATTCATTAACTATCTTAATTCTTTCAGAACTTGAAAGTGTACCATCAAGATAACAGTACGGTTGATTTACTTCCTTCAGTATTTTTCCTATATTTTTTAAAACAGATGTAAATTGTGAAAATACAAGAACTTTATGTCCTCCTTTAACACTTTCAGCAAGAATATCAATGAGAGTGTCTATTTTACTGCTTCTCCCATTATAATTATCCATTACTACAGACGGATCAAGACATATTTGTCTTAGTTTAGTTATATATGATAAAATTTCTATTCTGCTTTTCTTTAATTCATTAGATTCAACTTTCTTTTCAATTATATCTTTAGCATATTTTGCATAGGTTTGATATATTGTTTTTTGTTCATTTTCCAAAGGAATTGAAATTATTTTTTCAATTTTATCTGGTAATTCCATCATAACATTTTTCTTAAGCCTTCTCAAAATAAACGGACTGACCATTTTGTGAACTTCTTCCAATATTTCCTTATCTTCTTCAAGTCTTCTAAAATATCTTGTTGTAAATCTATTTTCATCATAAAGATATCCAGGCATTATAAAATCAAATATTGACCATAGTTCCATAAGAGAATTTTCTATTGGTGTTCCTGTAAGTGCAAACCTTATTCTGCTTTTTATCTTTTTGACACATTTTGAATTTAAGGAATTAGAATTTTTTATATTTTGAGCTTCATCCAATATAAAATAGTCAAAATTCATAGTGTAATATTCTAAATCGTTTCTAAGCATACTATAAGTTGTTATTATTACATCATAGTCTTTGTAATTCTTAATATTATTTCTTCTTTCTTCTGGAATTCCATTACATACAAGAACTTTTATTGAAGGTGCAAATTTCTTAAATTCACTAAGCCAGTTGTAAATAAGAGATGTAGGTGCAGTTATAAGTGTTTTTGTGTTAGGTCTTGATAATATAAGAGTAATTGTTTGAAGTGTCTTTCCAAGTCCCATTTCATCTGCAAGGATTCCTCCGAACCCAAGATAATCAAGTGTTCTCATCCAGTTGTATCCTTGTTTTTGATAATTTCGCAATTTAGCCATAAGCCCATAAGGAGGCTGAAATATTTTACTTTCAATATTGTGAAGACGTTCTTTAAGCTCTTTCATTTCTTCACATGTTTTTATGTATCTGAATTTTTTATCTTCAATATAATCCTCAACATAAGCTCCCTTATTTACTGGAATTAATACAGTATCTTTGGCTGCCATACTATTTTCTAAAATAAGGTTATCTAATAGTTTTAATGTTTCTTTTAAAGCCTCTTGTTCTAAATCAAGATATTCTCCATTTTCAAGTTTATAATATTTTAGATTATTTCGAAAGTTTCTTAAAATTTTTATTACTTCTTCTTCAGTTATGTTTGATAACTTAAACTTTAATTCAAAATAATCGTATTTTCCTTTATGTATTTGTCCTTTAAAATCTGATTTTTTTATATTTTTTATTCCTTTAAATCTTTCAGAATAAAAAACTTCTCCATATCGCTGCAGTTTTTCTATTTCATATTTAAAAAATTTAAATATTTCATCATCATCTCGTAATAAATAAAGTTTTTCATTTACTTCTGAAAATCCAAGACTTTTCAATAATGCATATACTTCATTTTCCTTTTGTGTATCCCTATATATTATTTTATCTTTATATTCATCAAAAAAATTAAATTCATATCCTTCATAGGATACTTTAAATAAAAGAGAAACATTTCCATCATCTTTATCAAAATAAAACCTGAAATTCACGGGACCTGAAATTATTTTACTTCTTATATTAGGAGATAAATCGAGGTAAGATGAAATCTTCTGTAGATTAGGAATAAGTTCTCTTAAAACTATTTCTTCATCATTTTTACTAAATGTGATTTTCTTTGTTTTGCTGAATAGTCTAAGATATGGTTCAATTCTTTCACATTGTTCAATTGATGGAATGTATAGTGATGTTCCAAATAAAAATACATCATCATTATCACTTAATGATTCTGGAATTACATCTGGAATTTCTAAAGTTATTCCTTCAGACACTGATTTTAATGAGAAACATATAGGTATATCACCTTCTATAACATCGCATTCAATTATTCTATAGAAAAAACCATCTCCAAGCATTACTCTATTTTTCTTTACAATAGATAGAAAATCTTTTATAAGCATAGCTGGAATTGTAAGGAATTTACCATCTATTATTTTATCTTGTCTTCTTATATTTCTATTATTATCATCAAATTTTTGAAGATTACAGATAAATTTTATAAGTCTATTATCTTCATAAGAAAATTTCTGCTTTTTTATATCAAAAGTAAAATCTTTTCCATATTTTATTGGAATATTATTAAATAGTGATACTAAAAAGTGGTTTAAATCCTTTATGACATACATCTTTTGATTTCTTAGTCCAATTTTAAATTCTGCCTGAAGCTTTGAAGACCAATGGTTTTTACTTAATATAACTTCTAATTTTAAAGTGTTTTTCTTATCATCAAGAAGAGACTTTAAAATTTCATTTTCATACATAGAATCTTCTTTTTTTTCTTCACATTTTTTATTTAATAGTGCTGACATTGATTCATTCTGCAAGGCATCATCAATAAATTCATAAAAACTTGCAGCAATATGTTTGCAGCAATAATTATCTTTTTTAAATTCATTTTTTTCATAATCAGAACAACTGCAATATGTTCCTATTATATCCATAGATTTTATATCAAATATTATCTTGCAGTTATATTCACTCAAAAGACTTTCAGATATAACTATAGATTTAATATTTATTATTTCATCATCTGTAGATGTTATTAAATCTTTAATTAAATCATTTTTTATAACATCATCAGCTTTTTTCATAACTGATGATGTTAAGTTTTTATTAAATTTTTCAATTAATATCTGTTTTATCAATTTCAACACTCCGTATTATTTATCACTTTGTATAAATTTCTTTATAAGATCTGATGCTATATACTGAGATTTGGATATTCCGTTCTTAAAACATCTTATTTGCTTATATTTTTTCCCTTGCATTTCAAAATCAAGAATATCTATTCTCTCTCCTTTAAAAATTGAAGGGTCTTGTTTTCCCTTTAAATAAACTTTTAATTCCATATTTTTTGTGCCTCTTTCATGTTTTTAGTTATTTGCTTTATATTCTTGAATTGCTTCTGCTATTTCATTTAAGTATTCCCATCTTTCATATTTTTCATCAAGTGCACATTGAACTTCTTCTTTTTTTTTCATAAGATCATTAAGTTTTCCATAATTTGATGAATTTGCAGCCATATCATTTTC
>NZ_CAKVKB010000224.1 GCF_934754915.1 uncultured Clostridium sp. | reverse complement strand
GAACCGACCTCTATGGGGTCCCATGGCCACTTGCAAAAAAATACAAAATTTGATATATTTAAGAAAAAATTAGGAGGAACAAAAAATGACACAAGCAGACAAAAATTTTATAGATACATGTAAAGAAATATTAGAACATGGATATTCATCAGAAGGAACAGGTGTAAGGACAAGATGGGAAGATGGAACAGAAGCAAACTATATCTCAATAGTTGGAGTAAGTAATAAATATGATGTAGAAAAAGAATTCCCAATGATTACATTAAGAAATAACACAAATACTGTGAAAAGAGCAATAGATGAAATTTTATGGATTTGGCAAAAAAAATCAAACAAAGTATCAGAATTAAATTCTCATATTTGGGACCAATGGGCAGGAGAAGATGGAACAATAGGAAAAGCTTATGGATATCAGTTAGCTAAAAAATATGAGTTTAAAACAAAAGATGGAATGCAAACTTTAGACCAAGTTGATTATATGTTATATCTTTTAAAACATGACCCAGCAAGCAGAAGAATAATGACAAATATATTTGACTTTGGGGATTTAAAAGATATGAATTTAGAGCCATGTGCATTTGGTACACAATGGCTTGTAAAGGGAGGAAGATTACATTTAATATTAAATCAACGTTCACAAGATATGCTTGCAGCAAATGGATGGAATACTATGCAATATGCAGCATTATTATGTATGGTTGCTCAATGTGTAGGTTTAAAACCTGGAACATTAACACATAATATTGGAGATTGTCATATATATGATAGACATGTTCCATTAATAAAAAAATTAATAGAAGCAGAACCAATGGATGTTACACCAAAACTAGTAATAAACAATCAAACAAAGGACTTCTATGAATTTAAAGTAGAAGATTTTGAAATACAAGGATATGATTATAATAAAGATATCAAATTAGGAAAAATACCAGTTGCTTTATAAATAAAAAATTATAAGTAACTAATTTAAATAAAAACGGAGGAATAAAAATGCTAAGTATAATAGTTGCAAAATCAATAAATAATGCAATAGGAAAAGATAATAAACTACTATGGAAAATACCAGATGACATGAAAAGATTTAAAGAAATAACAACAGGACATACAGTAATAATGGGAAGAAAAACATTTGAGTCTATCGGAAAGGTTTTGCCAAATAGATTAAATATTATTTTAACAAGAGATCCAAACTATAAAATAGATGAGCCTAATGTGAAGATTTTAGGAGGAGTATCAGATTTAGAAGAGTATATAAAAGATGAAAATGAAAATTTTGTAATAGGTGGTGCTCAAATCTATAGTATTCTTATGCCAAAATGTAAAAAATTATATGTAACACAAGTTAACAAAGACTTTGTTGGAGATACATATTTTCCTGTAATTCATGAAAATGAGTGGAAGATTATAGAAAGAGTTAATGGACCTAAAGATGAAAATAATTTCGAATATGAATATATAACTTACGAAAGAAAAGGTAATAAATAATTAAAATTTGAATATAAATAGTACTAATTAAAGAGTTAGAAAGGATTGATATTTCAATGGAGATATTTGAAAACAATAAACCTGTAGTTAGTATTATAAAAGGCACAGCGATATCATTTTTGGCCACAATAGTTGCACTTACTATATTTGCTGTGCTTTTAACATATACAAATTTATCAGAAAATACAATTAAACCTGTTATAATTACTATAACTGGAATTAGTATTTTAATAGGAAGCTCAATTGGAACAAGAAAAATTCGCAAAAATGGATTAATAACAGGAGGAATTATCGGAGTTTTATATATTTTAATTATTTATATTATTTCAAGTGCAATAAATGCAAGCCTTGCACTTAGCTGGGTTTCTGCTATTATGATTGGTGTTGGAATTACATGTGGAGTGTTAGGCGGAATTATAGGAGTTAATACAAAAAGTTAAAAATCTATTGACATTTTAATAACTATGTTATATAGTATTAAAAACTAGATGGAGGATAAAAATATGAAGAGAACAAAATTAGATGAAAGAGTGTTACCAACATACACAAAAGGAGAAGAAATATTTAATATGACATCACACATAGTAGGTGGAGCTCTAGGAATAGTGGCATTAGTACTATGTGTAATATTTGCAGCTGTACATCATAATCCATATGGAGTAGTTGCAAGTTCAATATTTGGAGTAACAATGATTTTGTTATATACAATGTCAAGCATATACCATGGATTAAAACCAGATACAAAAGCAAAAAAAGTATTTCAGGTATTAGACCATTGTTCAATATTTTTGCTTATTGCAGGCTCATATACACCATTTGCACTATGTACATTAAGAGAAATAGATACAGCAACTGGCTGGTGGATTTTTGGAATAATATGGGGAATGGCAATATTAGGAATCATACTGAATTCAATAGATTTAAAACAATTTAAGGTATTTTCAATGATATGTTATTTAGCAATGGGTTGGTGTATTATTGTTAAAATAAAATGGGTAATAGAAGGACTTGGATGGACAGGATTTACCCTTTTAGTTGCTGGAGGAATTATTTATACTATTGGTGCAGTTTTATATGGTTTAGGTAAGAAGAGAAAATATATGCATTCAATTTTTCATTTATGTATTTTCGCAGGAAGTTTATTACATTTTCTTTGTATATTATTGTATGTTGTATAATTTTTTGAAAGTAGAATATAGTAATTGTTCACAAAAGGACCATTTCTTTTTCCATAAAGAAATGGTCCTTTTGTGTTAGAATTAAGGTCTTATAAAATTATAATTAACACTATTATTCACAACTAAGCTACCATCGTAAACAGTATTACTTTCAGTTGATAAAGGAATATTTAAAATGAACGGACAAGAATAAACTTCATCTAAATTATTTGTAATATTAATAACAAAGCTCAACTTGCAGGCAATTGAATTAAGAGTAATTCCACATCTTTTTAGTAATGTTCCATCATAAGAAATATGTGATATATTATCTGTTAAAGTATAATTAGATTTTAAACCTGAATTTACATAGCATAAAGTAATTGGATTAGCACAATTATTATATAAAATAGGCTTAGAATAATCAATTTCATCTTCTGAAGAAATTTCAAAATCCAAATTATTTTCTATTTTTTTAGATTCATCTAAACTATTACTTGCAAAGTCATTAATATTTTTAAAATATAAATCTGGAGTTCCAATAGATGGTTTTAAGTTAAATGATATATTAGATAAACTTACTTTTTTTAAAGTATTTTTAGCGTTGTAATTTCCATCTGAATTATTATTTATAAAAATAGCAATATCTGTATATTGATATAAATCTGATATTGTAAAAGATGAATTTGCATTTATTTCAGATTTTGCATTTGCACTACTAAAGTAGACGATTTTATTTACTGAAAATGGTGATGTTAAGTCTACTTTTAATGCTTTTTCCATCGATTTTGCAGTTTTTAGATTTTGAGTAAATAATTTAATCGATAAAAAGCTCAAAAAAAATAATAGCAAAATAAGTAATATAAGTACTGCATAAAATATGTATTTTTTCTTAGGCATTTTTTATCCTCCATTTCTTTTGTATTATTATATTAAATAATATTATAAAATATTAGTAAAGTCAATAAATTTGTTTTCATAAAATTTGGGTGTGAGTAATTTTTAGCATACTGCCGATAATGTTGGTATGATTATTGAAGTTTAATTTACATTTTTTGTAATAAAAATGTAATATAAAATAAATAAAAAGTGATTGTAAAAATATTTGAAATATGATAGTATAAAGAGTATAAAAATTTAAAAATAATAGGAGGATAAAAAATGTTAAGAGAAACATTAAAAAGAAACAAAGGTATAACGTTAA
>NZ_CAKVKB010000223.1 GCF_934754915.1 uncultured Clostridium sp. | reverse complement strand
CTTCTAGTCCATTTCCTATTGCTAAATATTGTCGAAATCCTTTTGTTTCAATTGAAAATTTTCCTGTTGTAAAAACATCTCCTGGGCGTACAAATAATGATGTATAACTTTCAACCTCATTTTCATTAATTGTTGCTTTAATTGTTGAACCGCCATAAGCAATTACCGCTTCTTCTTCAAATTCAATCGAAAATCCTCCCCCAACAATTTCTATAGCTGCTTCATTACTATTATTTCCAACCAATAAATTAACCATTCTTCCAGCATAGCTATCCATAAATCCAGAACATGCAATTCCTATGTCTCTATACCCTTTTCGTCCATTTAAGTCTTCTATTAAAGTTTGAATTCCACTTCTTAATATCTTCGCCATATTTTCACCTCCATCATATTTTTTTATTTTGCTGATTTGCTTGTAATTCTTTCAGTTCTTCAATTTTAGAATCATATTCTTCAACCCATTGCTTTACTGAAAAAGTTTTTGGTTCAATCATGTAATCCCATTTGCCTTGTGATACTTCTTTATATATTTTATCTACTTCATCTTCAGATGTTTCAAAAAATTTTATTAAATCCGTTGGTTTAAATAATGCTGGGCTATTTTTAAACTGCTTATGTACAGGGTGTGCCTGAAATATTGGAATAGTCCTTCCAACAAGCTGACATCCTCCGCTAGATTCAACACCAAAAATTGTAGAACAGTAATCGGCAAGATCTACAGCACCTTCTGGAGTCCATGTTCTTGCTGGATTGTATTTAGGGCATGTTATTGCACTCCTTGGATTTAATGGATAGAAATACGGAAGTCCTGGAAAAAAACCGACCATAGATACAAACCATTCAGTATCTATAAATCTCCTTTTTAATTCTTCAACTGTAATTCCATTATATTCAGCTATATACTCTAAATTACTGCCATTTTTACAATATTTTGCTTCAGGATTAATTTCTCTAACATACTTTTCTATTGATTTCTTTATTAATGAATGATTAAATGCTAAAGGCATATTTATCACTCTTGTTTCAATAACTTCATTATTAATTGTTTCAAGACTCAACTCTATTTCTGAAATAAAATCTATAAGTTCATTTATATCAATTATTAATGGATCAAATTCATACAAAAGGCTTTCTGCTCCTGGAACTGTTTCAATAATTCCTTCTTCTTTATTATTTTTAATGATATTATTTATTACAACAACCCTCATTGAACGTAATATAATATCCCTAATTGTTTTATTTGAGGAAGCCTCATTGTTTCCATAAACAACTTCAAGAAATCCATCTCCGGCCTGACGAAAAACTATTTCGGGACATTCTTTTCTTTTAGATATCTTTTTTAAAATAGGATCATATTTATTTTTCATAAACAACCTCCTGAAAATAATACTTTTTATAGTAACCCCATTGTTACATAATAACTATTTAATTTTTATACTTCTAATATTACTAATACTGTATCTACATCAATTTCATCCCATTCTTCAACAAGAATTTGTTTAACTATTCCACTCTTATCTGCTATGCAACTTGTCTCTGTTTTCATACAATTTATTACTACTAATTCATCTCCTTCAGAAACTTTCTGTCCTTCCTTGACCATAACTCTTGCTAATAATCCTGGTATTGGCGCTTTAATTGTATATTCCATAATAATTATCTCCTTCTTTATGATAAATTAAATTTTTTTCTGATTATATCAACAACGATCTTTGCAGTATCATCTATATTGCTATATAAACTGCTATCTATCAGTATATCTTTATAGACTATATCTTCACTGTATGTTTTAGCATAATGCATCACATATGATTGTCTTGCATTATCAATTTTATTAATAAGATTATCAACACAATTTTCATCAATTTTCAATTGTTTTATACAGTTTTTTCTTCTTTCCTCATATGGTGCATAAATAAATATGCTAAAGTGATTAGTGTGGTTTCTCAAAATATAATCGGAACATCTTCCTACTATAACGCAGGATTCCTTTTGAGCAATTTGTTCAATAATTTCTTTCTGCATTTCAAATATCTTTTCTTGTCTATCTTCAGACACAGTCCCTAAAGGATACATCATCCTTCTATAGCTATCTGTTTCTGCTAATTCATCATTTTCTCCCAAATCTTCATTTATATTTGCTGATTTTATAACTTTATCTAAAATATCCCTATCATAATATTTTATATCAAGCATTTCAGCTATTTTCTTTGCAATAGGCCTTCCAAGACTTCCAAACTGCCTTGATATAGTGATTACATAATTATCAAGACCTATATTCATCTTTTCAGTATCAAGGAATGATGTATTAAAATTACCCTCAGCATAATTCTTATCTCTCATTATTGCAAGATTAACTTTTGTTGTAGTTGATACACCTTCTATTATTAGCTCTTTCAATGCTTTAATCATATTATTGATACATTCTCTTCTATTTTTTCCTTTCACTATCAACTTAGCTAGCATTGGATCATAAAAAGGAGATACTTTAAATCCTTCATAAATTGCATGATCAATACGTACATTTCCACTAGATGTATCTGGAAGAATCAATTTTTCTATTTTCCCTGGTGATGGCTTGAATGTTCTTGAATCTTCAGCATATATCCTACATTCAATTGCATGTCCATCCAAAACAATATCACTCTGTTCAAACTGCAGCTTTTTACCATCTGCTATATCAATTTGAAGCTCAACAAAATCCTTTCCTGTTACAAATTCTGAAACTGGATGTTCAACTTGAAGTCTTGCATTAATCTCCATAAAATAATATTTTCCATCCTCTGTTCTAAGAAACTCTATTGTTCCAGCTCCAGTATATTTCATCTCATGCGCTATTTTTTTTGTATATTCATATAATATATTTCTTTCTTTTTGTGTAACAATCGCAGATGGAGATTCTTCAATTACCTTCTGATATCTCCTCTGTATAGAGCATTCTCTTTCTCCAAAGCAAACTACATTTCCATATTTATCTGCAAAAAATTGAATTTCTATATGACGTGGATTTATAATTTCCTTTTCAACATACACATCATCACTTGCAAAGGCCATATTCCCAATACATTGAAGACTTTCAAACATTGTTTTAATTATTTCTTCTGATTCGTTTCCTTGAATTTTCTGAATACCCTTTCCCCCTCCACCTTTATCTAATTTTAATAAAATGGGATATCCAACATTATGTGCAATATCTGCAATTTCATAAGAATCAGTTATAGGTTTGATTGATCCTGGAGTAACAGGAACCTTAAGTTTATCTGCAATAATTCTGCAATAACACTTTGACTCAATATTCTTCAAAATATTAGAATCTGGTCCAATCCATACTGCACCTGTTTCTTCAACCGCTTCTGCAAATTGTGCTGATTCTGACAAAAAACCATACCCTGGATGAACAGCATCAGATCCGGTATTAATTATTGCTTTCTTCAATACATCTATGTTAAGATAACTTTTTGCTGGTGCAGATTTTCCTATATAATAACTTTCATCTGCTTCTTTAATGTAAAGCGAATCTTTATCTGCATCTGAATAAACAACCACTGTCTTAATATTCATTTTTTTACATGTATAAATAATTCTTTTTGCAATTTCACCTCTATTTGCAATTAAAACTTTATTAATCATTTTCTTTCTCCTCACATAGCATTTTATTAAAATTTTAAAAAGCGCGAAGAAACCTATTTAAATTATAAATACTCCTTCGCGTTTCATATTTTATTAAAATTATGGTATTATTAATCAAGCAAAAATATTATTTCAATTGAATTTTATTAAGAGCCTGATCTAAATCTGCAATTAAATCATCAACATCTTCAATACCAACTGATATTCTAACTTGTCCATCAAAAA
>NZ_CAKVKB010000222.1 GCF_934754915.1 uncultured Clostridium sp. | reverse complement strand
ATAAAAGAAAAATTAGAGTATGCAATACTAAACTTGAAAATGCAATTATTTCAATATTTAGAGAAAGTAAAAATAACGACTAATTGTATAATCAAATTGAACTAATAAAAAATCCATAGTAGATTATCTGTGTTATGATTTAATTGCTACAAAAAAAAACAACACGGAGGATAATCACTATGGATCACCAAAATCATAACACAGAATCACGTAAAAATAAACACTTGAATGCTAAAGAACGCTTGACTATAGAGCTACGTCTTAAAGATGGATATTCAGCGTATAAAATAGCCAAAGAGCTTAATCGTTCAATAAACACTATTCTTAATGAGATACGTCGTGGTACAACTACACAGATAAAGCAAGGTAAGCATATCAAAATGTATCTTTCAGATACTGGTGCCAATATTTACAATAGAAATCGTGAAAATTCTTGTCGTACATTTAAACGTCTAGAGTGTAGCGAGTTTATTAATTATGCTGTGGATAAGATAAAAAATCATTCATGGTCTCCTGACGCTTGTGTCGGTTACGCCCTTGCCACAGGCAAGTTTCAACGTTTTCAAATGGTTTGCACTAAAACTATATATAATTATATTGATCTTGGGATGTTAGAGGTTATTAATGCAGATTTGCCAATGAAGCTACGCAGAAATACTAAACCATCAAGAGTAAAAGAACACAAGAAAAAACTTGGCAGAAGCATTACTGAACGTCCAAGTGATATTGATAATCGTAAAGAATTTGGACATTGGGAAATTGATACTGTTGTTGGGCAAAAATCTAATAATGATTGTGTTCTTTTGACTATTCTTGAGCGTAAAACCAGGAATGCTATTATACAAAAAATTGAATCTAAGACTGCTGAAGCAGTTACGGGAGCACTTAACAGAATCCGTAACATATATGGTAAGCAGTTTAGTGAAGTTTTTAAAAGCATAACTGGTGATAATGGCTCTGAGTTTGCTGACTTATCCACATTAGAATCTGAAACAGGTACAAAGGTATATTTCACTCATCCATATTGCTCATTTGAGAAAGGTACAAATGAACGTCATAATGGTTTAATACGCCGTTTTATCCCAAAGGGAAAACGTATTTCAGATTATAGTCAAGATGATATTGTATTCATAGAAGAATGGATGAATACTCTTCCAAGGAAAATACTAAACTATAAAACTCCAGAAGAACTTTTTGAAATACACTTAGATGAAATCTATATAGCATAAGTAAATTCAAGCATTTAAGTCATATATAGAAATTAGTTCAATTTGTTATTGCAATTTATCTCTTATTATTAATGAAGAATTTACATATACTAAAACAGCCATATTATCTTCAGCAATATCATTTCTTTCAATAATAGCTAAATCATTTGTAATTATTCCAGACTTCATCATACCTTCATCTTCTACTTTAACCATAAATATTTCTTTATCATCTGATATAAAATTATTAGGTATTTTAAACATTTCAGATATATTTTCTTTATCTAATAAATTCATACCAGCTCTGTATCCTTTAATTACTGGTATATCAATCATTTCTTTTTTAGCTTCTGATAATTCAATAATTTCTAAAGCTCTTGGCTTTGATGGATTTCGTTTTATAAGTCCTTTCTTTTGAAGCCTTTCTAAATGTCCCTGCACTGTTGATGTAGACCTTAATGAAACTGCATCACAAATTTCTCTTACCGTAGGTGGATATCCAGTATCTTCTGTATATTCTTTTAAAAAATTATAAATTTCTTGTTGCTTATTATATTCCATCTACCCATCCCCTTATAATATCATATCAAACACATATTCGTAGAACATATGTTTGATATTATATTACCACTTTATTTTTCTATTGTAAATATTTTAAATCTATAATCCTAATCCTTTAAATGCATTTTCAAATGCATCTTCATTTTCTGATGAACTCTCATTATGTTGAACTACTTCCTCAGCAGTTTCATCTATATATATAATGTAATTATTGGTGCTATTTTTGATACCATTTTTAACATCACAATTTATATTCACATCATTTTTGGTGCTATTATTAGCGTTATTTTTTGTACTATCGTTTATTGTTGTGTCAATTTTGGCATCAATATTAGTATCATTTTTAGATATATATTTATATAGTACATTTTTTATAAACTCAGCCTTATTATTTTGAGTAGAAAGAAAGAGCTTAATAGCTCTGTCCCTTTCATTATCCATATTCAAAGTAAATGATTCTCTACTTGGCTTTTCTGTTGCTTTCTGCCTGGCCATTATCTGCACCCCATTTCTTTTTCGCAACTGCAGCTGCTCCAATAACATTACTGTATAAATTGTTTTCTAATATTTCAGCATTATCTGGAATCTTATCTTTTATCTCATTTAAAAGTGAACTTCCTCCACCGCTAAACACAATATTATCAAAATGAGATAGTATACAGTTATGCGCTTGTATATCTTCTATTATGTCATTATAAAATCTTATATAATCTTTCTTATATACAGTAGCCTGACCATTCTTTATAAATCGCTCCATATCCTTTAATTCATACTGCTTACTTATATTAGCTTCTCTCACTCTTTCATAGAAATCAAGACTTCCTAAGTTCATAGTTCTATTTACTTCAAGATTTCCATTTATAAAAGCACAATAATTACTTGTCCTACCTCCAATATCAATTAACAATATACTTTTTTTCTGCAGTTCTGCATTCAATGAAAAGAAAGTAACATATCCTTCTGGCAATACTATAACATCATTAATTTTTATATTTCTTTTATTAGTAACTCCATTTGCTCTACACTCAAATTCATATTCTTTATTCTTCAGTTCCATATATTTTGACTTATTTTCTATTGTCATTTGCTGTGTTGGTAACAATAAGCACAGATTACTATCTATATGATCTTCATCATACATCTTTGCATATGCATATAACATCTGTGCTGTAAAATCCTTATTTGTTTTTACATTTTCCATAGAAAAATTTCCTTTTTCAAAATATACTGTTGATTCATTATACTTTACCCAGTTAAACAGCTCAGGAGTATTTTCATAATCCATTGATACCTTGCTGGAAAATGAAATCTTTTTATTTGAATCAACATCTAATACCTTTATATTATAATTTCCTAAATCCAATACTGTTATTTTCATAAATATTGCTCCTCCTTGATTTTGGAGCAATTATAAACTATACTAATATTGCGGTATTGGTGGTAGTTTATAACTGCTGCCTTTTTTATTTATCAAATTCTATTGTGCCTGCTACATATTTTTCATATTCTTTTCTAGCTCCAGTCATTGTTAATTCATCAAACGACCAGTTTAATCCATTTAATAATTTTTCTACAAGGTCTTTATTAAATATTGCTTTACTTTCATTCACTATCTTTAATGCTCTTATAAGATACCCCTTACAAGTTTCATTAAAATTTTCCTCATTAACCTCATTCATTCCTATTCCCCCTTCACTTCTGCATCAATATAAACTCTGTAAAATTCATTGCTTCCTCTATTTTTATAAGGTTCAGATTGTGATAATATATTAATTTCACTATTTTTATTAAACAATATTATCGCTTTATTTATTTCTTCCAGTTTTCCTTCAATTCTTACTTTTATCAAATCAATCCCTCCATCCTAATAATCTCCATTCCAAATCATCATAATCATACTGGCGTGGTTCAACATTGTTAAAGCTTTTAGGATCACTACCACTATTTAAGCTTTCATTCCAACTAGATCCGCCGCCTACATCTGCATTGACTTCTATAAGCTTCTTTACATAAGCATATATATTACTTACATTTCTTTTAATTGCATATCTTAAATACTCTAATACTTTATTAACTCTATTTTTACTCATCTCCAATAAATTCTTTGCTTGTCTATGT
>NZ_CAKVKB010000221.1 GCF_934754915.1 uncultured Clostridium sp. | reverse complement strand
GAAGTTTTAAAGAAGGTCTCTGAGTGTATAAAAGTATCATGCAGAAAGTCAGATTTTATAGCACGATATGGAGGAGATAGTAGTTCATTATGTGATAAGATTAGATTAACTTATACATAGGGTGAAACTAATAACTTATAATAATATAAAAAAATGGAAGTTATGAACAAGATGAAGCAACAAGTACAGCAAATTTAGAGTTTGAAATAAAATAATGAAAGCTATCAGTCAGTAATATACTGTCTGATAGCTTTTGTGTTGTTATTATATGGTACAGTAATTTTATAGTTAGGAAACCTAAAAAACAACTGTGTTTACTTGTTTTGGGTGAAAAAATAAACAATCAATAGTAATATTGA
Source organism: uncultured Clostridium sp. (assembly GCF_934754915.1). Taxonomy (GTDB): domain Bacteria; phylum Bacillota; class Clostridia; order Clostridiales; family Clostridiaceae; genus Clostridium. Next base: position 3,579 of record NZ_CAKVKB010000221.1, on the reverse strand, counting down.
TGATATATGCATTAAGTATATTTATATAATTCTATTAAATGCACTTATTTAGAACAGATATGATCTTGAACATTCATTAGAGCTTCTCCAAATCTTTGAAAATGGACAACTTCTCTTTCTCTTAAGAATTTTAATATATCTTTTATATCCTGATCATCAGTTAATTGTATTAAATTTTCGTAAGTTGCTCGTGCTTTTTGTTCTGCTGCCATGTTTTCGTGTAAATCTGCTACTGGGTCTCCTTTGGCTTGAATATAAGTAGCAGTCCATGGATTACTTGTAGCATCAGTATAAAATAATGCTTTAGCATGATCTGCATAATGACCACCTAATCCTGCCTTTTCAATTTCTTCGATACTTGCATTTTCCATTAACTGATATACCATGGTTGCAATCATTTCGACATGTGCCAATTCTTCTGTTCCAATATCTGTTAATAATCCTTTTGTTTTTTCAGTAGGCATAGTATATCTTTGATTTAAATATCTTAAAGATGCACTTAATTCTCCATCTGGACCACCATATTGTGTTATAAGATATTTTGCCATTTTAAGATCTTTACATTTTAAATTTATTGGACGTTGTAATGTTTTAACATAAACCCACATAGATTAATCCTCCTTTTTTTCTCTTTCCCATGGCCAGCATCCTTTTACCCAAGCTTTTGGATTTTCATAAAAACTATGACCAAAATTACATAAAGGTCCATAATTTTTTTCATATTCAGCAATTAAATTGTCAAGCTTAGCTGAAACTCTACAATAATCTTCAGATGCATTTTTATCTTCTGGGAAATTATCAAGATAAAGATTAAGTTCTGTAGCACAGAATTGGTATATTCGTATACTATTTAACATATCATTTTTATTCATATTTTATATCACCTCTAGCATTTATTTCTTTTTTTTCATCATAAGGATTATATAAATCTTTAAATATTGTCCCTCTGCAAAATCCTTCTTTGCATGAAAATAGATTTTCGTATTTTTGAGGTAATATATATGCTCTTGCATATTTTTTGCATTTACATTCGTTATTCTCATGTCTGTACATAAAAGTTTCATCCTTTCAAAAACTGTTTACTTACTAAATAATTTATGAGAAAAATAAATAAATGTGACAAATTTTGTGATAAATAAAAATATTATATTACATTTAATTGGAGAATATATATAATATGAACTTGTTTGATTAGTTCATTCACAATAAGAACTAGAAAACATGTATATATCGTTTTTGAAAAATACCATTCTCTTTTTAAGAATACATTTACAAATATATGATTTTATAGTATTATATACATAAAATCAACAAGATATTATCTACAAGAAGATAAATTAACATAGCATAGAGATTTTGCAAATTAAACATAGAGGTGAAACATTTTGAAAACATATATAGATAAAAAAGAAGAAGAGTTTTTAAAAAATTATAATCCAAGTGAATTTGAAAGACCTAGCGTTACAAATGATGTTTTAATATTTACAACAGATGATATGGTTGAAGAAAATTCGCGTAAAGTTCCAAGAAAGGGCCTTCAAATTCTTCTTGTAAAGAGAAATGATTATCCTTTTAAAGACAAATGGGCAATACCAGGAGGTTTTGTAAGAATGGATGAAAGTCTTGAAGAAGGGGCAATAAGAAGGTTACGAGAGGAAACAGGAATTGATAATGTATATATTGAACAGCTCTATACATTTGGAGAAGTAAGCAGAGATCCAAGAACAAGAGTAATAAGTGTTGCTAATGTGGCTCTTATTGCAAAAGAAAATATAAATTATAAAAAAGCGGACGAAAATATGGAGACAAAATGGTTTTGGATAAAGAAAGAACTAATAAATTCATCTGTTGATGATAGATACATTATAAATAAATACAAATTAAACATGGTTTCAGAAGATGAAAAAGTGAGCATATCCTATGATATATGCGAAAAGACTGAAAAGACAATAACAAGAAGGACCGAAACTGACTATGTGGTTTCAGAAGATTCTAAGGATGAACTTGCTTTTGATCATGGAAAGATTATAGATTTTGCAGTTGAAAGAATAAGAAATAAAATAGAATATACACCAATTGCATTAAATCTTCTGCCAAGGCTTTTTACTGTTAAAGAACTTCAATTTGTGTATGAAGCAATTATGGGAAGAGAAATATTAAATTTTAGAAGGAAAATGGACGATATGATAATTGAAACAGATGAAAAAATAGAAGGAAAACCTTTCAGACCAGCAAAAGTATTTAAATTTAATGAAAATTTTGAACATAAATTTTAAATGTGGAGGAATAAATTATGAAAAAATTATTAGTTGTTATAGATTATCAAAAGGATTTTGTAGATGGAGCATTAGGATTTAAAAAAGCAGAAACATTAGAGGATGGAATATATAATAAAATCAAGAAATATTTAAATGAGGGAAATAAAGTTATTTTTACTTATGATACTCATTACACTAATTATCTTGAAACAAGGGAAGGAAAGAATCTTCCAGTACCACACTGTTATATAGGCACAGAGGGACATGAACTTTATGGAAAACTGAAGGAATTTAAAGAAAGTGATAATACATTTCATTATAATAAAGAATCTTTTGGAATTGCACCAAAGGATATGATAAAGCTAAGTAAAGAAATTGGAATGGATATTGATGAAATAGAATTTACAGGAGTTGTAAGTAATATGTGTGTTATAAGCAATGTTGTTACTTTTCAATCTCAATATATAAATGCACAAATTGTTGTAGATTCAAATCTTTGTGCAAGTTTTGATGACGAACTCCATGAAAAGGCTATGGATGTTATGAAATCATTACAAGTCAAAGTTATTTAATAAAATAAAGAAAAACTTATTAGAGAGTGTGAAGATTAGTGTATGAATATGATAAAGTTAAGGGCGGGTTATTTGGCTTACTAATTGGAGATGCACTAGGTGTTCCATATGAGTTTTATGAAAAAGAGTATATTCCATCTAAGAATTTAATTGAATTTGAACCACCATCAGGTTTTAAAAAGACATATGAGGATGTTAAGTCAGGAACCTGGTCTGATGATGGTGCTCAGGCTTTGTGTTTATTTGAAAGCCTTATAAAAAATAACAGACTTGATATGAATGATTTTTCAAATGAGTTAATTCAATGGTATGATCATGGAAAATGGGCTGTAGACAATTATGTTTTTGATGTGGGAATGCAAACAGAAAATGCACTTATTTTATGCAAAAAAGGAATATCACCTTTAAAAAGTGGTTTTGTAAATCCAGAAGGAAAAGGAAATGGATCTTTAATGAGAGTGCTGCCACTTGTTTTATGGCATAAAGGAAGTGATTATGAATTAGTATTAGATGCACATAAACAATCTTTAGTAACTCATGGACATATATGCAATCAAGTATGTTGTGCTTTTTATTGTGTTACAGGAAGAGAAATCCTTAAAGGCAGAGATTTTAATAAAGCTTATAGAAATGCAGTTATAAAGATGAGAAACCTTTACAAGGATATGAAAATATATGAAACTGAATTTGAATCAGTTATAAAGCCAGATGAAGAGATGAGTGGAAAGGGAACCGGATATGTTGTAGAT
>NZ_CAKVKB010000220.1 GCF_934754915.1 uncultured Clostridium sp. | reverse complement strand
ATGTTTATATAGTGTAATCAGAGTTAAAAACATATATACTTGTTCTCTTAATAAAATATATTTTTAAACGCTTAAAATGGAACTGATATCATATTTGAATATGTTTTGACAATAATTTAACAGTTGTAGCTATGTATTATAGAACATAAAAGGTAAAGTTTACAAAATGTATTGACATATTTTTGTGGAACTGGTATCATATATCTTATAGAAACGATTACATAAGTGATAAGGGGGAAACTTTATGAAAGAAAAGATAGTAGCAGAAGAGATTTTAAAGTATGTTGGAGGCAGAGAAAATATAAAATCAATTGAACATTGTGCTACAAGATTGAGAATTATACCAAATGATAAAAGCAAGATAAATGAAAAAGCCATAGAGAATATAGATGGAGTTAAAGGACAGTTTTTTGCAGCTGCTCAGTATCAGATAATATTGGGAACTGGGTTTGTAGATAAGGTGTATGGAGTAATAGTGAGTGAATCTAAAGATTTAGCAGGAAGCAGTGTTAAAGAAGATGCATATGCAAATATGTCTTTGATGCAAAAAATATCAAGAACATTAGGAGATGTGTTTGTCCCAATTATACCTGTATTAGTGGCCACAGGGTTATTTATGGGATTGAGAGGACTTTTGACAAATTTAAATTTATTGCAATCAGGTACTAATTTCTATTTATTTACTGAAGTATTAACAGATACAGCATTTGCATTTTTACCAGCATTAGTTGCATGGTCTACTATGAAGAAGTTTGGAGGTACACCTGTTATTGGTATTGTTATAGGATTAATGCTTGTTTCTCCAAGTCTTCCTAATGCATATAATGTAGCTTCAGGGGCTGAAAATCCAATATATCTTTCAATATTAGGTTTATCAATTCCTGTTGTAGGATATCAGGGATCTGTTTTACCAGCATTAGTTCTTGGAATAATTGCAGCGCAGATACAAAAAGCTTTAAAGAAAGTAATACCAGATGTGATTGATTTAATTGTTACACCTTTTTTAACATTACTTATTTCAATGATCTTAGGACTTTTAATTGTTGGACCAATAATGCATACAGCAGAACAGGCAATATTTGGAGCAATTGAATCATTTATGCTTCTTCCATTTGGTATTGGTGGAGCTATTATTGGAGGCATTCATCAAATTATAGTTGTTACTGGTGTTCATCATGCTCTAAATGCTTTAGAAGTTGAATTGTTGGCTTCAAATGGTGTAAATCCTTTTAATGCAATAATAACATGTGGTATAGTAGCCCAAGGGGCATCAGCAGTTGCTGTAGCATTAAAAACTAAAGATAAAAAGAAACGTTCACTATATATTTCGTCAGCAGTTCCAGCATTTTTAGGAATTACTGAACCAGCTATATTTGGTATAAATTTAAGATTTATAAAACCATTTGTATTTGGATGTATAGGAGGGGCAACAGGTGGTATGCTTGCAGGAATATTGAATATGGCAGGAACAGGAATGGGAATAACAGCTATTCCAGGAATATTGTTATATATGAATAATATAGGTGGGTATTTAATAATAAATGCAGCAGCTATAGCAGTAGCTTTTTGTTTGACTTTCTTCTTTTTTAAGCCACAAGAGTAATTTAATAAATGAAAGTTAATATATAATGTTGTAATTAACAATTTACAACGAAGGATGAAATCTCTACAAGATCTCTTTAATATATCAAATAAATTTTAGATGTAAATGCTTAATATTACATCATATTATTAATAATGTAAATTAAAAAATTAAGAATAATTAAAATATTTTTCAGCTAATAATAAAACTGCTGCATTAATAAATTGTATATGATTTTAAGGAACTAAATGATTTCTACAAAAATCAAAATACAAAATTTTATGCAGCAGTTTTTATATTAATATAGATTAATCGTTAAGTCCTATAACATTGTCCATATTATATAATCCTGGAGTGTTTACACCAGCCATAAATTGACATGCTTTTAATGCACCTACAGCAAATACTTCTCTCGATATTGCTTTATGAGTAAATTCAATTACTTCACCAGTTCCCGCAAAGATGACATCATGATCACCAACAATAGAGCCTCCTCTTATTGCATGAATACCGATTTCATTTTCCTCTCTTTTGGCATGGCCTTCTCTTCCATAAACATATTTTGTTTCATCTTTTAATGAGTCCTTAATTGTATCTGCAAGTAAAAGGGCAGTACCACTTGGAGCATCTACTTTTTGATTATGATGTTTTTCAATAATTTCAATATCATAATTTCCATAAAGAAGAGGAGCAACTTTTTTCAATAAGGAATTTATTAAATTAATTCCTAATGACATATTAGCAGATCTAAATAAAGGAAGTGTTTTGCTTTTTTCATTTATTAAATCTAATTGTTCCTGTGAAAAACCTGTTGAACAGATAACAAGTGGTTTTTTAGTTTTTTCAGTTAATTCTATAAGGCTATTTAAAGCATCAGCTCTTGAAAAATCTAATAATACATCATATTCAATATTTAATTCTTCAACATTTTTAAATACGGGATATGAAGTTTCACATGGGAATTTGTCAATTCCTCCAACGATCTCTAAATCTTTGAAATTTTTGCTGCAGTCAGTAATCATTTTTCCCATTTTACCACAGCATCCGTTTAATACTACTTTTATCATACTATCTCACCTTACATTAATTTATTATCCTTTAAAGCAGTTTTTAAAATATCTTCATTGTGAGGTTCCATTTCACAAAGAGGAAGTCTTAAATGTCCCACTTCTAATCCCATTAAATTCATAGCTGTTTTAACAGGAATAGGATTTGTTTCTATAAATAAAGAATTTGCCAAAGATAAAGTGTTAAGCTGAATATCTAAAGCATCTTTATAATCATTAATAAGACATTTTTGCACCATTTCATGAACTTTATCAGGAATGATGTTTGCAAGAACAGATATAACACCTTTTCCGCCAAGAGACATTATAGGAATAATCTGATCATCATTGCCAGAGTATATATCTATTTTATCTCTGCATAATTCTTTCATTTTTATAATCTGGCTTATATCTCCACTTGCTTCTTTTATAGCTTTTACATTATTGAGTTCTGTAAGCTTCAGTAAAGTTTCTGGTTTTATATTTACACCGGTTCTAGATGGAACATTGTAAAGTATTATTGGAATATTTACTTCATCATTAATGGCTTTAAAATGTTTTATAAGACCTTTTTGAGTTGTTTTATTGTAATATGGTGTTATAACAAGAATTCCATCAACACCTACACTTTCTGCATATTTACTCATAGAAATAGCAGAAGATGTATTGTTGGATCCAGTTCCAGCAATGACAGGTATTCTTTTATTAATAACATCAACAGTAAATTTTATTGTGTCTTTTTTTTCCTTTTCTGTCATAGTAGTAGCTTCACCAGTTGTTCCACAAATTATTATAGCATCAGTACCTTTTTTAATATGCCATTCTAATAAATATTTAAGTTTTTCAAAATTAATTCCTTCATTATTAAAAGGTGTAATAATAGCAACACCAGAACCTTCAAATATTGACATTACAATTCCTCCAATTTGATTACTAAAATTATATTTTTATAATTAAGAATCTTTAATAAAAAAGCAAAAATACACTTAATTATATTAGTTAATATTATAATATACATTTAAATTCTCAGAGTTTCTGAATAAATTTAAATTGTAATCAAAGATAATTATATTATTTTAGTAAAGACATTTTTCATATTTAGTATAACCTATTTTAAATTAAATCGTCTAGAGATACTGTTATATAACAGTAATTGCTTTGAATAAATGAGGAATTTTAAATTAAAAATTTTTTCTAAGGCTATTATATCTAATTTTGTATCTATATGTATATACAAATACTATAGTTAAATATTGAATAAATATCAAGTATTAAAAAGTGATAAGTTGAAAATTAAATATTAATTCATATTGTGGCTGATTTACGAATTATAAAAACAAGAATATGAA
>NZ_CAKVKB010000219.1 GCF_934754915.1 uncultured Clostridium sp. | reverse complement strand
TTTAGCATTAAATTTTTGCTTATAAATAGCATTTACTCGGTAACTAGAATTTACTTTTTCCAAATAGAATTTACTTTCTCAATTGACCATTTTTTGAATCAAATTATTTTTTTATGCTGATTCTTATAAAACAAAAAGTCCTCTCAAATCAAAAAGTTACAGCTGACTTGCACCAATAATACCAGCATCATTACCAAACTTTGCAACTTTAAGTACGATATCGCTTCTTTTATTAAATAACAAATTAGAATTAATAAGCCTATCTTTTAATCTATCCAAAAGCATATAATCATATCTTGCAAAGCCACCACCTATAATGATACAATCTGGTTCAAAAATATTTATTAAGTTAGATACACCTATAGATAAATCGTCAATATACTCTTCAATAATATCTGATATTTTATCCATTGAACTATCCATTATTTTTCTAAGCTCAGGACCATGTATATCATGTGATAACTTTAATCTGTCAATCACTTTACTTTTAAAGGCTAAAATTCCTCCATAAGTTTCAAAGCACCCTCTTTTACCACATTTACATGGTAACCCATCTGATTTTATTATCATATGACCCAATTCATATCCTTCGGCACAGTCACTTTGCATTATAGTTCCGTGATAAATGAAAGCACCTCCAATTCCTGTTCCCAGTGCTAAAAATATAATATTATTATATTGCTTTATTTCTCCATATTTATACTCTGCAAGTGCCGCACATTTTGCATCATTTTTTATATGTACAGATAACCCTGTCTTTGCTTCTAGTTCTGTCCTTAAATCATAATTTTCAACGCCTAAATTAACAGACCTTAAAATAACTCCGTTAGAAATAGCTCCAGCCATACCTAGTCCAAATTCTAATAAATCATATTTTTGTTTTAATTCTCTTAATGTGTCTACCATATATCTAATGGCAACAGGTAACACATTCTCTTTTTCCTTAACAGTAAAATCTTTTTCAAATTGTTCTAAAATTTTTCCCTCATTATTTACTACACCAATTGCTACATGACTTCCTCCTAAATCTATTCCTACATTAATATCATTCATAAAAATAATTCCTTTCTAAAACAAATTTTAACCAGTAGAGTAAGGTCAATTATTATAATAGCTCTATTTTAATTAAAATGAACCATTAATTAAAATAGAGCATTATCATTATATTGAGATAATAAGCTTGCTTAAACTCAACCTATTAACTATTTCAAATAAGCATCGAACAAGAAATTTCCCATATAAACTTCGATCATTGGTACTACAACTACAACTACGAAGAAGATTAAAACTATACCAACAATTGCGTACAAAACTTGAGGAAGAGTCTTCGTAATTGCTTGCATTGTGTTGTCTATATCTATATCCATATACTCAACCAATTTTTCCATCATTTCTGAAAGGTCTGTTTGCATACCTATTTTAAGCATTTCTGTAATCATTGATGATGCTAAGCCTGATCTTTCAAATGGTTCAATCCAAGATTGTCCAATTAAAATATTTTTTAAAGAATTTTCTATTATAGATAGCATAACATAGTTACTCACAACATTTTTACTAACCTCTAATGCCTCTTGAATTCTCATTCCATTATTTAGGTTCAATAACATTGCTTTAATTAGTCTTGAAAAATCAAGCGAAAATATCAATTTTCCAAATATAGGCATTGTATATTTAAAATAATGATATTTGTATTTTCCTTTTGGGGTTCGTACATAAATAACTATTCCTACTATTATTCCAACTATTATCAATGTTGGTATCTGCCAATATTGCAACATTGCATTTACAACACCCTGAAACCATACAGTAATTCCAGGTAGTGTAGATGTAGTTCCAACTTGTTCAAATACTTTTTCAATTTGTGGTAGTGCAAATAATGTTCCTACAAATAACATTACTACTAATAACACAAATTGTATAATATTTGGTATAAGTATATCTCTTAATTTTTTTGTTATACTACTTGAACTATCTAAGTATTCTACTGCTTGCAACAATGCATTTTCTAGTGAACCTGATAATTCGCCAACTCTTATCATATTTATATATATATATGGAAATATATTTGAATAGTATTCCATTGTTTTATACATATAATCTCCGGCTTCAACACCTGCTAAAATATCTTCCAGTATTTCTACAAGAGTCATATTTTCTGTACTATCAATTATTGTAGTTAATGCATGCACATTGTTAAAGTTTGCTTTTTTCAATAAATAAAAGTTTTGTGTAAATATTGATATATCCCTATCAGTTACTTTGTCTTCTGTTCCTAAATATTTATTAATTTTGTCTTTAACTGAAAGCTTTCTTCTGTTATCATTTAAAATAGCAGTAGTATTAACATCTTCTAATACATCTTGTATATCAGAAATGTTTCTTTTTTTTCTTTTTAAAACTTTTGTTCTTTTTGTACTTCTTTGTGCTATAGAAATTGGATGTAATCCATTTTCTTTTAATTTATTTACTAGTATTAATCTATTACCTTCTTCAACCTTATTTGAAACAATTCTTCCATCATCAGTTAAAGCTCTATAGTAAAAAGTTGCCATTAATTCGTTTATGTTAGTAAAAATAACTAACATATCCTCCTTTCTCGGTATTTTAGTATCTCATACTACCCATTTGATTAGATCCGCTGTCTTTTTTTATTTTTAGTTGCATTATTGTTCTATTTAATATTTCAATATTTTTCTCTTCAATTTGTGATTTAGCTTGCTCTAAAGTTATTTTTCCATCTACAAAACATTGTGCTAATGAATTTATTAGACCTATACTTCCCTTTTCTGATGCACTTTGTATTGCATCCTCTATTTCAGATACACTTATTTTATCTTTTCTGATTATACCTGAAACTATATTATCTACAACCATTACTTCTGGAATTAATACTAGTTTTCCATCGGTTCCAGGTAATAATCTTTGAGATACAACTAATTTTAGAATCGATGATAACATGTATTTTATTTGTGCTTGATCTCTAACCTCATAGAAGTTTATCATTCTATCTATCGTTTCTGCACATGATTTTGTATGTAGAGTACCTATAACCAAGTGTCCTGATTCAGCCATTTCTATTCCTGCTTCCATTGTTACCTTGTCTCTAATTTCTCCTATTACAAGAATGTCGCAGTCTTCTCTTAAAGAGTTTTTAACTCCTTCATGGAAGCTTAATGTATCTCTTCCAAGTCCAACTTCTTTTTGAACTATTAATGATTTTTTTGAATGATGTTTATATTCTACTGGGTTTTCTAGTGTTAATATTTTTCTATTTTGGTTTTCATTTATATCATTTATCAATGCGTTTAATGTTGTTGTTTTACCAGAATTTGTTTTACCAGTAACTAATATCAATCCCTGTGGTTGATATGTCATTCTTCTTACAATATCAGGAACACCAAGTGATTCATATGTTGGAAGTGTATTTTTTATAATTCTAAGTGTGGCAATTGGTATACCATCTGTTGAAGAAATATTTACCCTGAAACGAAGACCTGCATATACCAAAATTGTATCTAATTTTCTTGATTCTTGAAATACCTTATCTGCTTCTATATTTCCCTTTACCAAAAAGTCATATATTTCATTCATATCTTCTTCTTTTAAAACATTTGCACTTTCAACTGGAACTAAGTCTCTTGCAATTCTAAGCATTGGCTTATTTTCAACTATAAAATGTATATCTGACGCATCTTTTTTTATTGCCTCATCTAAAACTTTGCTAACATTAATCATTTGTTAACCCTCCTATAAACTATTAAATATTATTAATTTTTTGTTTAGTTCTCCAAGGTTTGTTTCTCCTTTTAAAACTTTATTTATACCATCAACTATTAATGGTCTATAGCTTTTTTCCATAGCTTTTTTTCTTATTTCGATGCTTGATTTTCCTTCCATTATTAATTGTCTTATTTCATCATCTATATTTAATACTTCAAATATACCTATTCTGTCATAATATCCTGAGTTGTTACATTTATCACATCC
>NZ_CAKVKB010000218.1 GCF_934754915.1 uncultured Clostridium sp. | reverse complement strand
TTAGCTGTAGGTGATCAACATTTCCAGGAAAAGTGTTATCGTAAATTAAAAGAATTAAAAGATTCAGATAAGACAATAGTGATTGTTACACACAGTTTGGATGTTGTAAAAGACTTATGTGATCGTGCAGTATGGATTTATAAAGGAGAACTTAAATTGGATGGGGATCCTATTTATGTTATTGATGAGTATTTAAAACAAGTGGCTATTGATCATAAAGAAGAAAAGAAAAAGGCAATTGCGGAAGGGAAACATTTATTTAAAGGTGCTGTGTTTGTGGATACGCCAAAAGATTTTGCAACTATTAAGAAATCAGATGGAACTTTATCTTTAAGGGGTTGGCAAATATCAGATCATGAAGATGCGATACTAAAGATTTTTATAAACGGTGTTGAAGTCGATGGTATAACTAGATATAATCGCCAAGATGTTTTTGAGGCATATCAAGAAGCATATGCTGGAGACATGGATCCAGATACAATTGGATGGGTAGTTAAAGTTAAATTAAATGATTTAGAATTAGGTGTTCATAAAGTGGATGTACAATGTTTAGAACCTAACGGAAAAATTTTAGCTGATAAAAGTATACAGTTTACTTTAGAGTAGGTGGTGAAAAGATGCATATATTTAAAGATATTTATGATTATCGTGAACTATTAAAGACGAATGTAAAAAAAGATATTCGTGGAAAATATAAAGGATCTTTTCTAGGTATTCTTTGGTCATTCATTAACCCACTTTTACAGGTTGTAGTATATTGGATTGTATTTCCTTATTTAATGCGTGGGGCTGGTGGAGACAACTATCTGGTTTATCTAATTACGGGTTTAATTCCTTGGACTTTCTTTTTAACGACAGTGAGTGCAGGAACGACTTCAATTAAGGCAAATGCAGGAATTATAAAAAAAGTGTATTTTCCTAGAGAAATCTTGTTAATTTCTCAAGTGCTTAGTGGTTTAGTCAACTTCTTTATTTCTTGTATTATTATATTTATTTTCTGTTTTGCATTTGGTTTTGGCATTTCAATTCAAGTTTTATTATTACCGGTTGTAGCGTTTATTCAATCGGTTCTAATTCTTGGTATCATATTGTTGTTAAGTGCTTTAAATGCATATATTCAAGATTTAGAATATATTGTTTCATTCTTATTGACAATGGGAATGTATGCAACACCTGTAATTTATGATCTTTCATTACTTGATGGTGCAGGCATATTAGGAAAGATTATACGTATGAATCCATTAACAATTTTGGTCACATCATATCGTGATATTTTTATGTATCATGTGTGGCCATCAATGAAACAATTAGGAGCAGTAGCTATTCTTGCGGTTGTAATCTTAATTGTTGGTTATATGGTGTTTAAGAAGCTTGAAAAGGGATTCGCAGAGGAATTATAGTGATTAAGGGTATTTCAGGTTTTGAAATCCCTTTTTTGTTGTTAAAGCAAATTTATGGTAGAATGTAAACGCTAATTGGAGGCATTATGGGAAATTATTTTAAATATAAAATTGATAAGGTTAAATATAAGCATATAAAGCAGCATAATTATTTTGAAGTTTCTGGATGGTGTGGAAGTCAAAATGATGATTCACCGATATCTTATGAGGTAAAAGTTAATGACAAATCAGTTTTCTTTGAGTGCGATTTAATTTATAGAACAGACATATTGAGAGAATTGAAGAAAAAAAATAAAAAATTAAGCTTAGGCTTTTATATTCGTGTAGATTGCTTAGAAGAGAATGTTGAAAGCTTTAAATTATATGCAAAATCAAATGGGCATGAAGAAAAGTTAATTTCACTATTGAGTGATGATATTAAAGAAATTGAAGATAATCATTTTATTGAATTTAATATTGATTCAGTAACATATGAAAAAGAAATTTCAACGATAACTTCTTCAGGATGGTCATATTCAATTGATGGCAAGCCTATTGAAATTAGTGTTTTAGATAAAGATAAAAATTTGGTTGAATCTTCTTATCGTTTTGAACCTAGAACAGATTTGTTGAATAAACATTTAATTCAAGAAGGACAAGTAAATAGTGGATATCGTATTTCTTTTAAATGTAATAACGGTGAAAACTATTTTATCCAATTTAAAACAGATAATGATACAGTTGTAAAACCTTTGCAACAAACAAATGTTACAAGTTCTAGCCGACTTGGCCGATATATTCGACATATGAATATGAGAAATTTGAAAAAGGGCGTTATATATTTAAAGAACAACGGTGTAAAAAAGTTAGCACGCCGTTTGCGCTATGGCTCTTATGTATCTGAATCGGATTATGAATCTTGGTTATTTGCACAAAGGGTCAATGAAAAGACATTACAAATACAACGAAAGACAAAATTTGCGTATTGTCCTAAAATCAGTATTCTTGTAGCTACTTTTAATACAAAAGAAGAGTATTTAAAAGAAATGATTGATACGGTTGTGAATCAGAGTTATTCAAATTGGGAATTGTGTATTGCGGATGGAAGTACAAATGATTTTGTAGAGAAGTATGTACAAGAACATTATTCTGGTTATGGAGATAAGATTAAATATAAAAAACTAGATCAGAACTATGGTATTTCTGGTAATACAAACAAGGCTTTTGAAATGGCAACAGGAGACTATAATACAGTTTATGATCATGATGATACTTTGGAATTAGATTGTTTCTATGAAATAGTAAAAGCACTACAGGAATATCGTTATGATGTACTATATACGGATGAAGATAAGTTTGATGATAGTACAAAAATGTATAATGATCCAAACTTAAAACCAGATTTTAGTGAGGATTTATTGCGTTCTCATAACTATATTACACACTTGTTTATTGTAAATAAGAAATTAGTAGATGAGGTGGGGTATTATAATACAGAGTTTGATGGTAGTCAGGATTATGACTATATCTTTAGATGTGTAGAAAAGGCAAATGCCGTATATCACATTCCTCGTATCTTATATCACTGGAGAATGCATCCAGAATCTACAGCCCAAAATCCTAAGAGTAAAACGTATTGCTATGATGCAGGAAAACGTGCAATTGAAGCTCATTATAAAAGAATTGGTGTTGAGGCAACTGTTGAAATGATGCCCGAACCAATGTATGGTATGTATCATACGACTTATAGTACAAAGGATAATCCTTTAGTTTCGATTTTAATTCCAAACTACAATCACAAACCTATTTTAAAGACTTGTATTGACTCTTTATATAATGTGAATACATATAAAAACTTTGAGATAGTGATTGTAGAAAATAATAGTACAGAAAAAGAAATATTTGACTATTATAAGGAATTACAATCTGAACATGACAATATTCAGGTAGTGACTTATAAAGGTGAATTTAACTATTCAAGAATTAATAATTTTGGAATGAAATATACCAATGGAGATTATGTATTATTACTAAATAATGATACAGAAATGATCTCGCCAACTGCATTATCCGAAATGGTTGGATGTATTCTTCGCCCTGAAGTTGGTGCTGTTGGTGCTAAATTATTATATGAAGATGATACCGTACAACATGCTGGTGTAGTCATTGGATTTAGTGGATATGCTGGACATGTAAATCATGGAATCAATAAAGATGATTATGGATACATGGTACGTGCTAGAATCAATTGTAACTATAGTGCTGTAACTGCTGCTTGTATGATGGTTAAAAAATCTGTATTTAATCAAGTTGGTGGATTTGATGAACAATTTGTCGTGGCATGTAATGATGTCGACTTATGTTTAAAAATCTGTAAGGAAAAATATTTGATTGTATATAATGCCTTTGCGTTATGGCACCATTATGAATCTAAATCAAGAGGTTATGATGATGCAAGTCAAGAAAAAAATTGGCGTTTTAACAAAGAAGTAGAAAAATTCCAAACCAAATGGAAAGATATTCTACAAAAAGGCGATCCTTACTATAACAAAAATTGGAATATCCAATTAGGAGCATTTAGATTATTTTAGTTTATGAATTACTATAAGACTGGTCAATTCGCAAAACTAGCGAATGTGAGTGAA
>NZ_CAKVKB010000217.1 GCF_934754915.1 uncultured Clostridium sp. | reverse complement strand
GTGGAAAGATAGCTGAAGAAGGAACTCATGAACAGCTTATTAAAAAAGAAGGAATATATAAAAAATTTGTAAATGTACGTGAGTGCAGTACTTTATGGAGTATATAAAAAATATATTAAATGAGCAGTATGTTTAGATTTTGTATTTTATATGTATTAATATAAATATTAAATATAATTTTGATATTCAACATAAATTTATAGAATGTTTGAAAAATATTTATCAGTCAATAATGAAGTTATAGGTATATGCAGTGCAAAAGCAGGGATTACAAATGTTTAGTTGTTACAGCAGATATCTTAGAAAACAGCAGGTACAGAAATGGAAGTATCTGCTGTTTTTATTTTATAACTGATAAGATGACTATAATATTATGTGTCAAATATTTTTATTTTACAATGAGAAATGTTATAATTATAACCAATAAGTGGAAGGGGAGTTTGAAAAAATTATATATATCTGAATGATTAAATTGAGAAAAATATATGTCTAAATTAATAACGTATAATTGACAAGCTACGATGAATAATACATTATGAAGCTTTATTCTTTAGAATATGTAAATAAATTAAGGAAGGAAATTATGATATGTTTAAAAGAAATTATAATATGACACGAATAAGAGATATGCTGAAAATGGCATTAAAAATCACCTGCAATATTGATGAAGAATCACCAAGTATAGAATCATTGGAAGATGAACAGGACAAAAGCATCCTTGGCAGTTTAATTAAATCTGTTAATGAAGGAAATATAAATGAAGCAGAAAATGAACTATTTAACTTTATTAAACCTGAAAATAAGAATTATTTAAGAATTGCTTTACTATTTTATTCTTATTTAAATGAAAAAGATGATAATTTTCTAGAAGAAAATGATTTTGGAAGAGATGAAATTAAAACAGGTTTGAAAGATGTTATGTCAGCATATGGACTAGAGAGTCTTTCAGAAGCATTATTTTAAATGACATAAGTGTTTTGGGGGTTATTAATTATGAAAAAGAATAGGATATTATTATCAGCAGCAGCATTTATTTTAAGTATGATGTTTATTGCAGGATGTGGAAATAGTGCAGAAGTTGCAGCTGCTGATTCTTCAGTTCTGCAGACAGATATAAGTCAGTTATCTGTTCCAGAAAGTGTAAAGATTGTAGGTCTTGGAGAAGCAAGTCATGGAGCAAAAGAATATCAACAGATGAAGAAAGATGTATTTAAGTCTTTAGTGGAGCATAATGGCTGCCGTACATTTATTATTGAAGGGGATTTTGGCAGTGCGTTAAAGGTCGATAAATATATTCATGGAGGAGAAGGTACGGCTGAAAATATAGTATCAGAGATTGGGTTTGCAATTTATCATACACAGGAAATGGCAGATTTAGTTGAATGGATGCGTTCTTATAATGAACAGGTTCCAGAAGGAAAAGATCTGCATTTCTATGGTATGGACATGCAACGTTATGACAATAATAAGGAATATCTGTTTTCAGTTTTGGACAAGGCAGCTCCAGATTTAAGTGAAAAGTTTAAAAATGCTTTTTCAGATTTGACAGATGAAAACCGTACATCTTTAAAGTCAGATATTCTTAAACAAGCTGAAAGTGATGTACAGGAATTATTAAATCAATTAGATGTTAGAGAAAAAGAAATTGTAGCAGTTTGTGGTCAGGATGCCTTTGATTTTGCAAGAGAATGTGCAAATACAATTTTAGAATGTGGAGAATTGCTTGAAAGCAATTCGGATTACAATAAAATACGTGATAAGCACATGGAGGAAAAAATAGAGTGGTTTTTACAACATGGAGATGGCAGTGTTATTTTTATAAATGGACATAATGGGCATGTTGGAAAAACTTCTATTTCAAACTATAAATGTCTTGGGGCATTGCTTAATGAAAAATATGAGAGTTCTTATTTTGCTGTTGGAACAGATGCAGAAGATACAAAATTTAATTCTCAGGATGATGATGGTAACTTTACTGTAAAAGAAATAAAAAATACAGATGATTTTACAAAACAGTTTGAAAAGATTGATAGCAAATGCTATTATCTGGATTTTTCAAAAGTATCAGATAATGAACAGTGGCAGTCAATTTTAGCCCATAAACAATCAGTTACTTCATTGAATGTGGGGATTTATGGATGGCAGCAGGCTTTAAAGTTATTTTGTACTACAAATATAATTCCTAAAGATACTTTTGATGGGGTTATTGTATTTAGAGAAACATCTCCAACAACTTTATTAAATTAGCTGTAAACTATATTGAAATATTGAAAATGTATAAAATAAGCATTTATATATTTGTTTAAAAATTTCAGTGGTTTTAAGAGTTAATAAAGAAAAATTGAAAAATGTCTAATAAATAAGAAGGGAGATAGTTACTGTAAAACAAGTGACATTATAAAAAATGAAAAGAAATTATTAAAACTTAATCATCAATTAGCATATGTTTGGCAGATGATTTTTTGTAGATTTTGTAAGTTTTCAGTAACAGAAATAAGTTGATGAATAGTAAAAAATTTTACTTTAGATTTAGAAATATCCTTATATTTTTTATATTTATGAATATATTTGCAATTCTTAATTTTACAAAAATAAGTGGCGTGTATTGTGCAGCTGTAACAGTATTATTAATAATATTATATATTTATATAAACATAAGACCATTTAAAGAAAGAAAATTAAATAGAAGATTAAGGATTATGGTATCGGGATATGAACTTATTGTGGATATTACTTTGTCATTGATATTAGAAACTATAATTTATATTTTAGCATTATGTTTTAAATATGATGAAATAGGACTCAAAAATTTCATAATAAATGGGATTATAGCAGTATGTATTTGTATAATTCCACTTGTGAACGGAGTTTTTAGGACAATGTTTACCTCTAGAGATATTGGTATACTTAACAGAATATTAATTTTATTCTTGTGGTGGGTTCCTATTTTTAATATATTCATATTGAAAAACTGGTGCAAAAAAGTAAGATATGAGTATTATTTTGAGCAGAATAAACAACTTAGAAATGACTCAAGAAAAGAAAGTGAAGTATGCAGAACAAAATATCCTATAGTGCTTGTTCATGGCATATTTTTTAGGGACTGGCTGTTTATCAACTACTGGGGAAGGATTCCCAAAGAACTTATAAGAAACGGTGCACAGATATTTTATGGACATCAGCAGTCTTCAAATTCTGTAGCTAAAAGTGCACAGGAATTAAAGGAAAATATTTTAAAGATAATAGATGAGACTGGCTGCGAAAAAGTAAATATAATTGCACATTCAAAAGGAGGACTTGATTCAAGATATGCAATAAGCTGTTTAGGACTTTCAAAATATACAGCATCTCTTACAACTATAAATACACCTCATAGAGGATGTAAATATGTAGATTTTTTACTTAAAAAAATACCAGATGGTTTAAAGAATTTTGTTGCAAAAAAATATAATAATACTTTTATAAAACTTGGTGATAAAAATCCTGATTTTTTAGCGGGAGTAACAGATCTTACTGCATCAAGATGTGCTGAATTTAACAAAAATGTTAAAGATGCTGATGGTGTTTTATATCAGAGTGTTACTTCAAAAATGAAAGGAATATTTTCAGCATCATTTCCATTAAATGTGGGATATATATTTGCAAAACTTTTTGATGGGGAAAATGATGGACTAGTTGAAGTTTCTTCTGCAAAATGGGGAGAATGTTTAGGCGTTATAACACCTAAGCATAAAGGAATTTCACATGGAGACGTTATTGATTTGATGAGGCAGGATATAGAAGGTTATGATGTTTGTGAATCTTATGTTGAAATTGTAAAAGCTCTTAAAGAAAAAGGCTTTTAAGAAATTTAAAGATTTTATTAATAGTAATATATAGAAAAAATTAAGAAATAAAAAGTATAATATAAATATTGCAGAAATAATATGTAAAACAAGTAAATAAAAGTAATAAATTGTTTATAATTTGTATTTAGTTATAGAATACTATAATAGTGCATTTTTACTTGAATAATTTTACAGTTGAATAAAAAAACAGATTCTTAGGCTATTTTTAATGA
>NZ_CAKVKB010000216.1 GCF_934754915.1 uncultured Clostridium sp. | reverse complement strand
TATGATTTTGAGAACGACAGTGATTATACCAGTGTGGAACAGATAGCATCAGAACTGAATGACGGACTTAAAGCAGAAGGATACACAGAATTGTATGCGGTATACGGCTGCTCCATGGGAGGTTCCATTGCGTTGATGACCGCACTTGGACAAAAGATCAGAATCCGGCATTGCGTTATGGATGGCGGAATTACGCCCTATCAGCTGCCATGGATTGTCACGCGCTTCATTGCTCTGAAGGATTATCTCATGATGATGATTGGAAGGGCAGGCGGTGTAGGACTTTTGGAAAAAGCATTCGCAACCGATGACTATTCCAGGGAGGATCTGCAATATGTAGCAGATGTCCTGCGGCATTGCAGCAGGAAAACGTTATGGAGAACCTTTGACTCATGCAATAATTATAAGGTTCCCGATCCACTTCCGGCAATCGATACGCAGATTCATTACTGGTATGCGAAAGACGAGGAGAAGGAGAGAAAAAAGGATCTTCATTATATGAAAACAAAATTTCCACAGACAGAGTTTCAAGTATTACCGGATCTGGGACATGGCGGACTTGTCTTACAGAAGCCGGAATTATTTGTGGAAATGATGGAGAAGTTATAGAGACAATTTATCTGAATTTCACTTGAATTTTTTAGTGCTTTAGGTTATATTATATCTTAAACAAAATAAAAATTTGACACGATACAAGAGGCATTTTATGCAATCTGATACGAGACGGATTATGCCCTTTGTATCGTTTTTTTTGCGTATACAGGGGGATGTGCTTTTTATCGTCAAAGAAGGAGGTCGTTCCAATGGAACAAAAACAAAATGCTTTTCTCGAAACGGAAAAGTTAACAAAACTTATGCGGAAGTATTCCATTCCCTGTGTGATTTCTCTGGTGGTTGGTGCACTATATAACATCGTTGACCAGATTTTCATCGCTAATGCCGATTACCTTGGCTCTTACGGTAATGCAGCCAATACCGTTGTTTTTCCACTGACCGTTCTGGCACTTGGCATTGCGGTGATGATTGGTGACGGATGCTGTGCCTTTGTCAGTATTGCACTGGGAGGTAATAAGAAGGAGGATGCACACCGTAGTGTGGGAAACTCCATTGTTCTATGCATAATCAGTAGTATTATTCTGACGGTTATTTATCTGATTTTTAAAGAACCGATTCTGACTCTGTTTGGAGGAAAGGTTAATACGGAGACCTATGTCTTGTCAAAAGAATACTTCTTTTGGATTGCGCTGGGCATACCATTCTATATGTTCGGGCAGGCCATGAACCCCATTATTCGAAGTGACGGAAGTCCTAAATTTGCAATGGCGGCAACACTTAGTGGTGCCGTTGCAAACATTATTCTTGACCCCGTTTTTATTTATGCCTTTAAGTGGGGAATGATGGGGGCGGCAGTAGCAACGGTCATAGGACAGATTTTGACAGCAGGACTTTCCATCTGGTATTTGTGCCACATGAAAGCCGTGAAAATTGAAAAGAGCAGTTTCAGGCTTAGCGGCAGACTGATCCCTAAATTTCTTGCTTTGGGTATGACCAGCTTTCTGGCGCAGGTTTCTCTTGTGGTTTCTATGGCTGCGGTGCAGAATACCTGTATGAAATATGGTGCACTGGATCCGGTTTTCGGACAGACGGAATATGCACAGATTCCCCTGGCCGTACTGGGAATTGTAATGAAATTCTTCCAGATTGCAATTTCCATTGCCATTGGTCTGGCAGCCGGTTGTATTCCGGTGGTAGGATATAACATCGGGGCCGGACGGAAGGACCGGGCAAAATCACTTTTTACCTATCTGTTGACAACCGAAGCGGTTGTGGGTGGTATTGCACTTATCATTGTGGAATGTTTTCCTTTACAAATTGCGAATCTGTTCGGTGCGGCAAATGAAAGTGCCTACTATGCGGATTTCGCTGTTAAATGCTTCCGCATCTATCTGTGTATGATGATTCTGGCAACAGTTAACAAGGGGACGTTCATTTATTTGCAGGCTCTTGGAAAAGCAGCAGTGTCTACGATAATTTCCCTGACCCGTGAAATTATTTTTGGTGTATTTCTGCCTATCCTTATGCCCATCTTTATGGGACTGGATGGACTGCTGTGGTCTTTTCCGGTGGCAGATATTTTAACCTTTGTCATTGCAGCTTACTTTATTCGTCAGACTTATAAGGAACTGGGTGACAGTACTCAGACCAAACAGTTAAGGGAGGAATGAAAATGAATAACAGAATTATTACGATCAGTCGTGAATTTGGCAGTGGCGGCCGTACCATTGGTAAAAAAACTGCTGAGAAACTTGGGCTCCCCTGTTATGATGCAGAGCTGATCCATGAGCTTTCTGAAAAAAGTGGATTCGCGGAAGAGTACATCAAAGAGGCAGGAGAATACACTCCAGGCAATTACCTGTCCAGTTTGTTTGTGAACCGGTCATTCGGACAGACCAATGAGGATATTCTATGGAATCTGCAATGCAGAATAATTTCTGAACTTGTCCAAAAGGAGCCATGTGTAATTGTAGGACGTTGTGCAGATTACATTCTTCGTGAGCAGGCAGATTGTCTGAAGGTTTTTATTCACGCGGATACAGATTTCCGGGCTGAACGTATTGTAAAGGTATATGGTGAAAGAGAACAATCTCCGGAACAGCGTTTGCAGGATAAGGATAAGCGCAGAGCCTCCTATTATCGTTTTTACACTAATATGAAATGGGGACAGGCACAGAATTATCATCTTTCACTGGATAGTGGTGAATTTGGAATTGACAGGTGTGTAGAGATTATCAGCAGCCTTTACTAAAATAAGAGCAGCAAATCTTGAAAAAGATTTGCTGCTTTTGAATTTGCGTTCTTTCTTTATTTTTGAACATGCTCCTTCGACAGAATATAGGTTAATACCTGTTCTCTTGGGATATCCAGCGCAATACTAAGTTCGGAATAGAGAACTTCTTCGGCCATCCGCATATATTTCTGATCCCGGCTGGTTACGTTCTTTCCTTCTTTGATCCGGTTTTGCTGATGCTGATAAATACATTTGATTAAGCGGATCCATTCCGTATAATCATAACTTCGCATACAGCTCTTGTACAATTCCTCGGCTGTCTTGTCATCGGAGGCCTTTAAGGGATCGATCTGGTCAAGTTTTGCAATCAGTTCTTCGGCTTCCTGCCTGGAAATGATCTTCCGCATCTTACCTTCGGCAGAATCCGCAGGAACATATAATTTTCCCCCTTGTAAAACTGGTAAAAGAACATAATAAGTCCGATCCTTTGCGATACCGGGAATATCCGGAGCTTCGAATCCTTCTACGCGGCAGACGCCCTTTTGTTCATATACGACATATTCTCCTTTGGTAAACATTCGCTTCCCACCTTTCTATTTTTTATTATAAAGGAAGAAAATTTTTTTCGTAAGTAGTTTTTTAGGTGTGCAAATGCTAAAATAATAGGATCAAACAAAGATGCGGACTTGGAACAGGGGAAATAGCACAAGTATATGGAAAGAATCGGATCAGAAAATAATAAAGTAGGGAAAATGGAACAGGAGCAGATGGCGCCATGATTCTTCCGGAGGGAACTATACCGAAAATGGAGATCCCGTCGGATCTGGTTCCGCATTGTCCGAAATGCGGAAGACCCATGAGCATGAATCTCCGGGCAGATGATACTTTCGTGGAGGACGAGGGCTGGCACCGGGCAGCGGAACGGTATTCAGAATTCCTGCGCAGGCATGAAGGATTGAAGATCCTGTTTTTGGAGCTGGGCGTCGGTTACAACACGCCGGGCATTATCAAATATCCCTTCTGGCATATGACCGCTGAGAATCCCAAGGCGGTGTATGCCTGCCTGAACTCCGGGGAATCCTATGCACCCGATGAAATCAGGAAGAGATCGGTATGCATGGATGGAGATATCGGAGAGATTCTTGCGCAACTTTAAAAAAATTTGTCAGGAGAGAATTGCAATAATCAGAATAACAATCTATTTCAACAAGGTATTTTAATATAAATTTTAGAATTTTTGTGTTGAAAAATAGATATTTTCATCATAAAATAAAGTTAGAAAAGAA
>NZ_CAKVKB010000215.1 GCF_934754915.1 uncultured Clostridium sp. | reverse complement strand
GTCGGGCAACTGGCGCCCGGGTTCAAATCCCGGATTCTCCGCCAAAAACATCTAACATTTGTTAGATGTTTTTTATTGTACAGGAAATTATAGAATTTTAAAAACTCCAATCTATTAATATCAATGAATTAAGAGTCATGAAAAGGCTAAAGTATTATTCACGAATGGGCATGGCAGAGCCACTTTGTTCTTCTTTAGGAAATTATATATTTGGACAATCTGTGGATAACTTTGGAAAGAGGCGGAAACACACAGTCTGCGAAGCAGATTTTTTTATTCTATAGGAAATTATATTATTGGACAATCTGTGGATAACTAATAAAATATAGATATATGATGGAAGAGAAAATAACAGTAAAAGATATATTACAAGATAATTATTGTGATTTTAAGAATAAATATTGGAATAAAGTGCCGAAAGATATGAGAAAACATATTGATGAAGTAGTAAGCAAAGCCATAAAGTGTAGTGATATTAAATATGGATTTGCAGAATATAAATGTGAGACATGTGGAGAGAGTACAAAAGTTCCGTTTACATGCAAAAGTAAATTCTGTAATAGATGTGGAAGATTATATACAATGAAATGGGCTGAAAAACAAAGAGAAAATATGTTACGAGTAGTACATCGACACAGTGTGTTTACGATACCGAAAGAACTTAGAAATTATTTTTATTCTAAGAGAGAATTATTAAAAGAATTACAAGATGGAGTTAATGAGGTAATTAATTATTGGTATACCAAAAAGAAGGGGTGTGATTATGAAGTAGGAGTAATTGCAGTAATTCATACTTTTGGTGGAGATTTAAAATGGAATCCACATGTACATGCTTTAGTAACTGAAGGAGCAGTTAATAAAAAAACAAAGTGGTGGAAACAAGTTGAGTATATTCCATACCCATATTTGAAGAAGTCATGGCAAAAAGTTTTATTAGATATAATAAAGAAACATTTTAATTCATATAAGACAAGACAATTAATAAGCTATTTGTATAAAAAATATCCTAAGGGTTTTTATGTGAATGCAAAAAGAAAATTAGATGATACAAGACAAGCTGTAAAATATATAGGCAGATACCTTGCCCGAGCTGCGATAGCAGAGTATAGGATTCTTAAATATGAAAATAATAGAGTGAAATTTTGGTATGAAGATCATAATGATGGTCTTAAAAAAGTTATTGAGTGCGATGTCTTGGAATTTATAGGAAAAATAACACAACACATATCACCTAAAGGATTTAGGATGATACGGAGATATGGTATTTATTCAAGAACAAATAATAAACTAGCAAAAGATATTGTTCATCTTTATAACTTTATTAAACAAAGAAATATTGAGGAATTATTAAAAGAAAAGAAAAAACAAAATGAAGTTAAGAAATCATGGAAACAGAGAATAATAGAGAATTTTGATAGAAATCCATTATTATGCAATAAATGTGGAACTGAAAAATTTTTATGGAAGATATGGCATAAGGATTATGGGGTGATATATGATATAAAAGAAACGAGTAACAGAAAGGATATATTATATGAAACCCAAAGAGATAAAGTACATAGAAAAGTTTTACAAATATCATTGCTATAAATGTAATTATAGTGAATTCGCTCCCGCGGACATCGTAGATGAGTTTGCTGATATGGATGAATATTGCGATGAAGAATATAGTTTAGAACAAGAAAGTAAAAGGAAGGGAATGCCAGTAATGGAGTGCCCTAATTGTAATGCGGATTTTTATTACTTAGGGGAAACTAAAACGGAAGAAGGTTCATATTGGATTGATGAAGATGAACCATTTCCGTTTTAAAATTTACAAAACTCACAGTCCCCGTTAGGGGATTTTTTTATTTTGAGAAAAATAAGGAACATGGGCATTATTTGATGATTAATGTGATTAAAAGGTGAGAATTTTAGGAGTAAAAGAAATTATATCTGTAAATAGGCGGAGCGCGGATACATATATAAGAATAGCAGGTATAGATTTCTAAACGCTCGTATATTCAGTGGGTTCATATGGAATTTTCTTAACTTAATGATACTTATGAATGATTTCCCTTTTTTCCTAGAGTCTTGTATTTATCATGCGCTACAATTAACCCATAGAAAGGAGGAAGACATGGGAAGATTAGATGGAAAAGTAGCAATTGTAACTGGTGCAGGAGTTGGAATCGGTAATGCGATTGTAAAAATGTATGCAAAAGAAGGCGCAAAGGTAGCATTAACATGCAGAAATGAATCTGCTGGAAAAAAAGTACAAGATGAAATAAATTCTCTTGGAGGTACTGCAAAATATTTTAAACAGGATGTATCGCAGGAAGCACAGTGCAAATTTGTTGTTGATGAAACAGTTAAACTTTGGGGCAAATTGGATATTTTAGTGAATAACGCTGGAATATCAGGTGAAGACAAAGACACCCATGAATATACATCCGATGAATGGGATGCAGTGTTTAATATAGATGTCAAAGGTGTATTTTATATGACAAAATATGCAGTTCCTTATATGAAAGAAAATCAGGGTGGTTCAATAATCAATATGTCTTCTATTTGGGGCATTGTTGGATCAACTGAATTAGCTGCATATCATGCAGCCAAAGGTGCTGTTACATTAATGACAAAACGTGATGCAGTAGGATATGGAAAGGATCATATTCGTGTAAATTCTATTCATCCAGGTACAATAATCACTCCGTTAGTTCAAAAATTAGTAGAACAACAGGAAGGATATTTAGAAAGAGAAATTGAGCTTGCTCCTTTAGGCTACTTAGGAGAGCCAGATGATATTGCATATGCAGCAGTATTTCTAGGTTCAGATGAATCTAAGTTTATGACAGGTGCAAAAATGGTAATTGATGGCGGATATACCGCAAGATAAAAAGGAGGAAAAGATTATGTTAAAAAAAGATAAAAGTGAAGCATTAACAGTTGAATTTAATGAATTTTTTCCAGCTGGTCATTCTAATTTAAGAATACCAACTGATGTAACAAAACATAGATTATTCATTCAAAAATCAGAAGGAACACATTTGACAGATATCGATGGAAATGAGTATATTGAATACAATGGTTCAATGGGACCAAATATTTTAGGACATCGTAATCCTGAATTTACAGAAAAAATTATTAAATACTTAGAGCATAATGGAACTGCCATTGGATCTAACCTTTTATTTTCACCAATGGATGTTGAAGTTGCCAAATTACTTGTAAAATACATACCATGTGCAGAACAGATAAAGTTTACGACAACGGGGTCAGAAGCTGTTCAGGCTGCATTTAGAATAGCAAGAGCGTATACAGGTAAGAATGTTATTGTTCGATTCTTTGGAAGCTATTCAGGATGGGGTGATAATGTATTAGGAGGACGTATTAATCCTAATAAAGATGAAGCTCCATTTACTGATTTTTCTTTAATTGGTGGTCCAGACAAAGATCCTTATTATACTGAAGGAAGAGTTCCATGGGCTGGAAAAGAAACATTCATGATTCAGTGGAATAATTTTGAAATGTTAGAGGAAACTTTTGATAAATATCATGATATGATTGCCGGAATTCATTTTGAAGGAATCGTTTGGAATCATGATGGTTTGTATCCTAAACCAGGATTCCTTGAAAAAATTAGAGAATTGTGTGATAAGTACAATGTTGTAATGTGTATGGATGAAGTTATTACCGGATTCCGTGTAGATATTGGAGGAGCACAAAAAGTTCTTGGAGTTACTCCGGATATCTGTACTTTGGGAAAAGCAATTTCAAACGGTATTCCAGTATCTGCTGTTGTAGGTAAGAAGAAAATTATGGAATGTGTCCGTGGAAATAAGGTTCTTACACCTGGTACTTATCCTGGATATGGACTTGGAATGGCAGCAGTACTTGCAAATCTTGCAATATTAACAAGAGATGATTGTGCTGTGTATAAAAAAGTATTTAAAGTTCAGGAAAAAATAATGGATGGTCTTGTAGATATTTCAAACAAATATAACATTCCACTTACTATTACAGAAGCTAATGGTGTATTTTCAACTATATTTGGTGTGCCAGGCGGCAGAAGAAGACTTTATGATGATGATGAGTTAGCTGACTTTAATCATGAATTATGTACAAATTTCCAAAAGTATATGC
>NZ_CAKVKB010000214.1 GCF_934754915.1 uncultured Clostridium sp. | reverse complement strand
ATGACATTTGGATTCTCAAGAGATGATGCAGCTAAGTTCTTAAGTTCATACTATGATAGAAAGATTTATGAACAAGATCCATTTGCTAAATTAGATCAGGTTGGTGTTGGCCAATTAATTAAGATTGCAGCAGAAAAAGGAAAAGCAACTCGTCCAGATATTCATCTTGGAATATGTGGTGAGCATGGTGGAGATCCATCATCAATTGAATTCTGTCATAATGTCGGATTAGATTATGTATCTTGTTCTCCATTTAGAGTTCCTCTTGCAAGACTTGCAGCAGCACAAGCTCAGGTTAAAAATCCAAGATAATAATATAGAAATTTAAATAAAAATAAATGGCTTTCTGCAAATCAGGAAGCCATTTATTTTTGTTTTTATAAGTTTAAAGTATCTATTATGTTCACTGCAAAATTATATTGATATTTTGATTTTGAAGTAGCACTATTAATTAAGGTTAAAAAAGAATTCTTATTGCATTTATTAACATTTTTGAAGTAGTCTCGCGATATTTTCCAGTATTTTTGAGGAAAACATATATAGGAAACTATATAATAAATATCTGCATTTGTGAGAGGGGTTACGTTATTGTAAGTTTCAAGAATTTTTAAGGAAAGGTTTAGATTCCATTTTGTATTATCACGCCTCAATAGTCGTCTAAGGAAGTAAGACAAATCTCGAGCACAATAATCCATTTTGCATTTGTCAAAATCAATAATCCAAGGGTCATTATCATGTGGTATAAGTATATTTTTATTAACATAGTCTCCATGACATAATGAACGGCTTAGATAAGCTGGATTGATTTTATTAGCCAAATCTAAAGAAAGTTTAGCCAATTTAAAATTAAGATCAAATTCTGAAATGAATTTTTTTGAAAATTTATCTTTATATCTAAAAGAGTCGTTAGAAGATTTAAGCAGATCTTGAAAATGCTTTAAAGTTGATATGTAATGATTATCAAATCCTTCTTTTAAACTGCTTCCTAAGATTGGCTTGAACTTTCTGGATATTGAATGAATCTGAGCCAGTTTTTTTATTGATATTTCAATATGCTTTATGTTATCAAAAGAACATTTTTCTCCTTCAATCCATGGAGTTAATATAAAAAGCATATTATTGAATCTGACAAACCTGTTATTATCAATAGTAGGTAGAAGTTTAGGAACTCTTATTTTATTTCTGTAAAGCCACTCGATTGCAGAATATACATATAACAAATCATCCAATTCATAATATACTTTTTTTAAGCAGTAGCTGCTGTTTTTGTAATTGATTCGATAGACAGCTCTTTGTTTATCTGTATCTTTAAATTTTATTATTGAAATTTCTGCATTTTGTAAATTAAATTTTGGAAGAACATATCTTTGGATGATTTCAGGTGAAAGACTGGAATTTTGTAAAACTTGAAATTCGCTCTTCATAATATCCTCCTAATAAAAATAATTGTTTTATAGATATATATTGTAATTAACAATGTACGTATTGAAATTTCATAATGAATGATGGAATATTTTCGAATTTATTTAATATTTTTATGTGTTTTGAATAAA
This sequence comes from uncultured Clostridium sp., assembly GCF_934754915.1. Lineage (GTDB taxonomy): Bacteria > Bacillota > Clostridia > Clostridiales > Clostridiaceae > Clostridium. The sequence continues at coordinate 2,590 of NZ_CAKVKB010000214.1, read as the reverse complement.
TTTTAAAGATAACTTTAATCTTTTAACATATATGATATATATTGGAAAATTTTATATCAAAGTTGTTTCTTGTTTATAAATGATATTTGAATATATATTATGAAAAAAATATTAAAGCTTTCATTATTAATAATATTAATAAGAACAAATCAATATACATAGAAAAGTCTATAAAATTAAAAAAAGTTTATAAAACTATGTTATTATTGATAATAATTGCAAATAATAAACGTGTATAATAATTAAAGGAAAATAATGATATGTATAGAATACATAAAAGAGAGGTGATATATATGAATGTAAGAGAAAAAATTGAAAGTTTTGAAAACTTGACACTGATAAAAGAAGCAGCATTTTCAAATAAGTCTTCTGGAAGGCAGATAAAAGAAGAGCCTGATGAAATGAAAACATGTTATATGCAGGATAGAGACAGAATAATACAGAGCAAATCTTTTAGGCGCCTTAAGCATAAAACACAAGTATATATAAAAACCTCTGGAGACCATTATAGAACAAGATTGACCCATACATTAGAAGTATCACAGGTTGCAAGAAATATAGGTGTAGGAATTGGATTGAATGAAAATCTTATTGAAGCAATTGCTTTAGGCCATGATTTAGGGCATGTAGCTTTTGCTCATACTGGAGAGGAAGTATTAAATGCTTATTTAGACGGCGGCTTTAGACATAATGAACAAAGCGTGAGAGTCGTAAATAAGCTTGAAAATGATGGAAAAGGATTAAATTTAACTAATGAAGTTATAAATGGAATATTACATCATAGCGGACTTGGAACAGTTAAAGATTTAATAACATTAGAAGGAATTGTGGTTAAAGTAAGTGATAAAATGGCATATTTAAACCATGATATAGATGATTCAATTAGAGCAGGTCTTTTAAGTATTGAAGATATACCATGTGAAATTGTTAAAATTCTAGGAAAGACGTCAGAAGAAAGATTGAACACACTTATAAAAGATTTTGTTAGTTATTCAAATACAAATATTGAAAAAGGAATACTTGAAATTGGATTAAGCAAAGAAATCAATGAAGCAATGATTGAGTTGAGAAGGTTTATGTTTAAAAATGTATATCATGGTGGAACATTGAAGGAAGAGAGAAATAAAGCAAAATTTATACTAGAGCAGCTCATAAATTATTTTGAAAATCATATAGATAAAATGCCTCAATTATATAGAGATATTGCTGAAAAAGAAGGTGTTAAAAGAGGTGTTGCAGATTATATTGCAGGAATGAGTGATGATTATTGTCTTGTTATGTTTAATAGAATTTTTGTACCTAAAATGGTTATAGATTAAATTTATTTGTTATTTAAAAGAGGAATTTGAATTAAAATAAAGAATAATTATAAATATTGCAATCAACAGAATTATTTGCAGAATAGTTTTACATGAAAAATTTTATAATAAATTTTTATTACAGTTTAGAAGGAAAACTATGTATAATGTCGAATATTATATAACTGTTGAAAAATGCAGTAGGGAGGGAGATGTCTCCTTGCAAATACGTGAAGAAGTAATTGAAAGAATTAAGCAGGATAATGATATTGTTGATATTATTTCAGAAAGTGTAAGGTTAAAAAAATCAGGCAGAAATTATATCGGGTTATGTCCATTTCATAATGATAAATCTCCATCAATGAGTGTCTCTCAAGAAAAGCAGATTTATAAATGTTTTTCTTGTGGTGAAGCTGGGAATGTTATAACTTTTGTGATGAAATACAAAAAACTGACATTTCAAGAAGCCGCAAAGTATCTTGCAGATAAAGCAGGAATTCCATTAGAAGTCGGAAATTCAAAGGAGTCTCAGATTACTAAAAAGAAAGATCTTCTTTATAAAATAAATACTGAAGCTGCGAGATATTATTTTTCTAATTTACAGAGAAATTCTTTTTCAAAAGATTATTTTTTAAAAAGAGGAATAAAAGAAGATGTAATAAAGCGGTTTGGTCTTGGCTATGCACCTGATGGATGGCATAATCTTATAATGTATTTAAGAAAAAAAGGATTTAATGATAACATCATGTTGGAAGCTGGACTTATTTCAAAGAGTGAAAAAAGTGGTAATACATATGATAGATTCAGGAATAGAGTCATGTTTCCAGTGTTTGATGTTAGAGGAAAGGTAATTGGATTTGGAGGAAGGGTTTTAGATGATTCAAAGCCTAAGTATTTAAATTCACCTGAAACACCAGTTTTTCATAAAGGTACAAATTTATATGGATTGAATTTTGCAACTAAAAATAAACTTGAGCAGGATTATATCATTATTGTTGAGGGATATATGGATTTAATATCTCTGCATCAGCATGGAATAACAAATACAGTGGCTTCACTTGGAACTGCACTTACTGTTAATCAAGCAAGATTGCTTAAAAGATATGTGAATAAAGTAATAATATCATATGATGCTGATGTGGCAGGTCAGACAGCAACTCTTAGAGGACTTGAAATTTTAAGAAATGCAGGTTTTGATGTTAAAGTATTAAAAGTTCCACAGGGAAAGGATCCTGATGAATTTGTAAGAAACAATGGAAAAGAGGCTTTTTTAAGACTTGTTGATAATGCAC
>NZ_CAKVKB010000213.1 GCF_934754915.1 uncultured Clostridium sp. | reverse complement strand
CAAATATGCTGTAAATATGTTATTTAAAGAATACATGCCTTTTAAAATATTCAATAAAACCATTCTTCCTGTTAAATTTGGAGGTGTGATAAAAAATAGAAAAGAGGAGTTTATTGAAGAAATAAGCGAACTAGTTGAAAGAGATATTATTAATAGCAATACTATTCTTTCTAATATTAACGAAAAGGAATTTGAAAAAGCACTCAATAATGTTATCATGAAATTTTTTAATGATAAATTAAAAAAAGCTTTACATGGAATTACATTTGATAACATACAGAATTTTGATTATATAAGTGAAAATTTAATAAAAACATTTATAACTGCTTTAAAAGAAAATACTAACATATTCAGCATTTTTATCGAAGATATAACTGCTAATAAAACTTTAAATTCAAAAATTATACATGACATATGTGTTCAAATTTTTGATATTCTTGAAAAAGAAATTATACAAAAAGATTTTTTAGAAAAAAGTATTAAAGAATTATTAAAAAAGATATCAAATGAAGAAATTGGTCTTATTATAAATAATAATTCATTTGAGAATATAGAAAGAATTATTACAGCTTTAATTAAAAATTCAACAAACTCCATTATTTCAGATAACCAAAGACTATCTGAAATAATAGACAATATTTTTAACAAATTAGATTTTAAACCTGCACTTGAAAAAATACAAAAGGATATTTATCTAAAAAAAATAAATGATTACTTTACAGAAGAAGATTATAAAACTGTTTCAAATAAAATTTTTGAAGCGATCTGCTCTTATATAAATTCAGAAGATGGAAAAAATAATATTAATATAGTCTATTCATATATTATTAGTTTAATAAAAAACTTAAACTATACTATTTATGATATTCTCCCTTATGATATTGGAGAAAATCTTACAAAACTTATTGATAGGTCTATACACAAGATACTTCCTTATTTTTCAGCATGGATAGATAAAAATAAAAATGAATTTGATTACATAATAGAAGAATCTATTGATGAAGCTATTGGAACTCTTGATTCTGGAATAAAGAAAATGATAATTTCTAAAGTAAGAGAATTATTTTTAGACAATATTTCTGCTAAAAATGAAATTGTTGAAAAAATCACAAAATATATAAATAGTTATAGTATAGATGAAAATTCACTTGATGAAATATGTGCATCAATACTTAATTATCTTAGACATACCAAAATAAGTGATATGGTCACCAATATAGAAAATAATTATATTTCAGAAAATAAATTATTAGAAAATATAGATATATTTATTAGAAAATATTTCAAAGAGAATGGTCAGGAAATAATTTATAATTTATTGAGAAAACAAGGAGAAAAAACCTTTAAAGAAATTTTTAAAATAGATTTAATTGAACTTTTTTATAATAAAATAAAGCCATTTATTATAAACCTTATATTAAAAAATAAAATAAAATTAGAAGATGGACTAACTAAAATTATCTCTAAAAAACTAAAATCTTTAAAAAATCATAGATTAAAAGATTTTATTAGTGAATCAATTATATCCAATAATATAAATGAAATTACTGTTTTTATTAGAAATATATTAGAGAAAAATAAAAACAGTATTTTGGATAATATGGAAAGTTATTGTATTGGTGTTCTTGATAATTTACAATTTAGCCCTCAAATAGAAGATACCATAGTTTTAGAAATGTGTAATTTAATTAAATATGAACAAAAGAAAGTTAGCATTTACAATTATATAAATAAAAATTTATGCAATGACAAAGTATATAAATCTGTATCAAAATATGCTTCTGATTTAATAAAAAATAATCTTAATACTTTATTAAAAGGAAAAGTAAAAGAAATTATAAAAAATAATCTTAAACAGTATGATGAAGATGAAATATGTGATCTTGCTCAAAAATTTATGGGAAATGAGCTTAAACCTTTATCTGTGTTTGGGGGAATCCTAGGATTTATATGCGGAATAATTTTTGGTTTATTTTCACAAAATATTGGTTTGAATGGATTTTATGGAAATATAACTGATCAGGTATTATCAATTATTTTAATGGGTGTCATAGGTATATTGACAAATGTAATAGCAATAAATATGCTTTTTAAGCCCTATACGAAAAATAAATTTTTAGCAAAAATTCCTTTTTTAAAAAATTTTGCTCTTGGTTACATTCCATCTCATAAAGAAAACATAAGTAAAGGTATAGGAAAAGTAATTGATGATGATCTTCTTAACAAAAACTACATAAACATTATATTAAATAGACACAAGGATACTCTAAAAAACAGACTTTTCATAACTTTAAGTGATGATAATTTTAAAATCATTCGCAATGTTATGAATTCAAATAAAGATAAAATAAATAAAATCATCAATACTAAATTAATTAAATGGGTATCAAATAATAAAACTGATTTTATTGTGAATATTAAAGAATATATTTCAAAAATTAAAATAAACCCAAATGTATTAAAAAGAGAATCAATAAAAAAAGTAATTCAAAATTTAGAAATTGAACATAAAATTGAGAAATCTTTGATGCAATATATTATTGAGCTAAATAGAGAAGATATTCAAATAAACGATATAATTCCTGAAAAATTTAAATATGAAATTGAAAACTATACAGATACTTTAATAAACAAAGAAATTAAAGCACAATATTTAAGACTTCAAGAGTATAAAATAAAATCATCTATTTCATTTTATACATCTGAAATTTTAAATGATGAAAAAACTTTAATACTAATTTCAGAAAAGACAACAGAATTTATTAAAGAAAATGGATTGGTTTCCTTGGTAAATTTTATAGAAAATAATATAACTAATATTGCAGACTCTATGATGAAAGATAATAATACTATAGGAACAATATTCGATGGAAAAGTTAAAACATATCTAGATAAAAATTTATATAATCTTACTGTTTTTACAGTTGAGAAAATTAAACTCATTTTAATAAAAAATAAAGATTTAATTAAAACTGCTGTAAAAGAAAAGATTAATGAATCACTAAATTTCTTTGAAAAATTAGGGTATGCAATGGCTGGCGGAGATAATATTGTAGAACGTTCAGTAGATATAATGATTGAAACAAAAATGCCTATTTTCATAAATGATAAATTCTTTGAGATAACATCAATAATAAAGGATGGATTAGATAATTCAGTTTATAAAATTAAACTTCAAGATATATGCTCATCTTTCAACAAGGAAAATATAAATGCAATATTGAATTCTATATGTGATAATGTAATTCAAAATAAAAATATATTTGAAGAATTAAAGAAAATGATTTACTATTTAACAGTATATGTTACAAAATTTATAAATAAAGAAAAAGTCAATTATTTTATCGGAAAATTTGATAGTGAAATAAATGTTTTAGTTGATAAATTCTCTTCAAGTATAGTTAAAAGTAATTATGATATTTATTCCTATCTATCTTGTATAATAAAAGACTATTTTGTTAATAATTTTTACAGCTTAAAATTAAATTATATATTTGATTATTACGATGTAAAGAACATAAATATGGATTTAAATACTATATTAGATAAACTTAAAATTTCACAATACTTTGAAGATGAGTTATTTTTAATCTTTAGGAATAGTTTAAACAAAATGAATATATCACAAATTATTCATGAAGATATTATGGAGCAATATCTTGTATCTATTTATGAAAATTTACTAAATGATATTGAGTTTAAAAATGAAATATCCAATGTTTCAGATTCTTTTTTAGATGCTTTAATAAATGATGAAAACTATGAAATTATTGATAAAAAGAGCCTTATTTATATATCTGATAAATTAATTGAGTGCATACTATCTTCTGTTATAAATAATTCTGTGGATATAATTGAAAGCGTAAATTTAAAACAAATAACAGAAAAACAAATAAAAATAATGAATTCTAAAGAACTTCATGAATTATTCATATCATTTTCAGGAACATTATTCAAAAAATTATATTTATATGGTAGTTTTGGAGCTGTGTTTGGAATAAACTTATGGCTTCCTGTAATTTTAGGATTAAAGGAAATTATTTTTAAAGATAAGAATGATAAATAATATATACTATAATAGTGCAAAAATGCTTGAATAATTTTACAACTGAATAAAATAAAAAACATTTATGATAAATCCTTGTTA
>NZ_CAKVKB010000212.1 GCF_934754915.1 uncultured Clostridium sp. | reverse complement strand
GCAGAATTAAAGCAGACCTACCTTTCATTTATATATCCAATTTTGGTAAAGTTCGCACTTACTTGTGATACGGTTCTCCGTATCAGTATTAAGTGAGGTTTTTTTATCAGCCCTTACTAGAACCTCCAAAAAACTTTTTCTTTACTAATCCAATCGTAGCAACTCCAATAACCATACCCACACTACGAATCTTTTTATTTCTGTCTTCTATTTCTGCTTGATGATAGTTGCAATATTTCCCATCATAAGCTAGATTTTTACACCCTTTCTTTTTACACTCCATTTTCTTCTTCCTCCTTCAATAATTCTGTAATGTTATATTCTATTACAATTTTATTATCATAATTTGGCATATTTAATATCTTATGTTGCCATTCATTATTATTATTCCTTGGTGGAAGCCAACTCTTTATATTAGTTTCCTCTATCCTTTTATCTTCCTTATAAAATTCATTTAGTAAAGAATGAATTTCACATTCTTTTATTCCTAAATTTAACTGAAGCTCTATTAGTACATTTTTAGCTTTTTTGATGTATAAATAATCTTTACATAGCCCATAAAAAACTCTTTTTATATTTTTAGTTGAATATTTACTCGGTCTTAAATTTTTCTCAATAAAGCCTCTATTTTCCCACTCCTTGAAGAAAGTTATTTCTTCATTGAAAGATTTATATATTGAATCTAACGCATAATTTAATTTGCTATGTGCATTTGCCTGTAATATTTCTCTATAGTTATCATTTTCTATAAGTAATGATTGTTTTATATCCATTATTGCACCATCTATATTAGCGTATCTATTATTTCTCTGACCTTTTTCAATATCTTCTAAAAGGCAAACTACTTCCTCTATCTGCTCTCTAATTGCATCTAATTTCTGTTCTAAAGCATATTCCCCTAATTTATCTACTTTTTTATCATCTAATTTTTGTTTTACTTCTTCTAATCTTACTTGCTTAACTATCTTATTTTTATGATTAACTATATTCGGGAGTATCTCGCCACCCTTACTCTCCATTAGTTTAAAATCACCATTTTTTATAGCTTCTATAAACTCTTGAGGAATAACTGCTTTAAATATAGTCTCTACTTCTTCATCTTTTTCCTTTGCTACTCTTATTACATCCTTAACTGGTCCAATAAATATATCCTTTATAGCTTCAATATCTTCTTCATTAACTATCTTTATTTTCTCTTTTTTCTCTATTATTTTAATTATTTTATTATCCATTCATTAACCACTCTCTTACTGAATACATTTATACAAATATATTATACCAAAATTTTCTTAACTGAATACATTTATACAAATATATTATACCAAAATTTTCTTAATAGATTAGTAAGGTAACAAATAAATACAATTTACTCTAATAATTTAAGTTATATAGCTATATCTAAGTTCAATACACTCATCCCAACATTTCTTAGCATAAAAGAAGAAGGAATATCCTTTATAGACACTCCTTCTTCTTTACTTATATAGTCAACCAAGCTATCATTTATTTTTAGTTTTATTGAATCTATTTCTCTTGCTTCATTTATAGTTATTTCTGATATTATCATATGAAGCAACTTTTTCTGTTGCTCTCTAGTTGCACTTTCTGTTAGAACTTTTCCGAAATTCTCTAGTATGCTCTTTATGAACTCATACGGTATTTCTTCACTTACATCATCTGAAAGTGTAACTAGCAATGGCTCTTTTTCCTCTTGAAGACTTTTTGCTCTTTTATTTAGCTCATCTTTTCTCTCCTTAAACTCTTCCTTAGATATTAGTTCTTCTTCATATGCTTCGAAAAGCTTAATTTTCTTCCTATCCATCTTTTCAAGCTCCTTATCTATTCTTTCTAACTCCTTCTTAGCTGGATTTATCTTTTTATGTCTTTCCTTATTAATGTTATTTACTATAGATTTAACCATTTTCTCATTAGAAAGTAATTCTGAAATCTTATTGAATACATATTCATTAGCTTTATCAACTCTTATTGTATTAGAATTACATACACTTGTACCTTTATTCTTCCATGCTCCACAACAGTAGTAAGCTATTCTCTTCTTAGTTCCATCAGCTAACTTATTAGTAGTTCTTGAAATCACCATACCAGCCCCACACTTAGGACACTTTAGTATTCCTGTTAGTGGATACTCACCATCATATATTCTTGAAGGTTTACCTTTCTTACTTTCCATTATTGCTTGTACCTTATCCCATAACACTTCATCTATTATAGGTTCATGTACTCCATCTGTTATTATAGGATTAGCATTTATATTCCTTCTTCTTTTCTCTGACCAGTTCTGTCTAACATTATATCTAACCTTTCCTATATATACAGGGTTAGTTAAGATTTCTCTTATAGAACCTACTGAAAAATTGTTTCCAAGTTTAGTTTTATAACCAATCTTATTTAGTTGATTAGTTATAGCCTTGTACCCTTTTCCATTGCCATATTCATTAAAGATAAATCTAACTACTTCTGCTTCCTTTTCATTTATAGCAAGTTTAGTTTTAGTTCTTTTAGCTCCTGGTTGCTTTTCCATTTGAACTAAATCATACCCTAACACTCGCCCACCGCACCATTCACCGGCTCTGGCTTTAGCACACATGCCCATTTTCACATTTTGAGCTATAGTCCCTCTCTCAAATTCTCCAATTAATGCCATCATCTGAAATTGCATTTTTCCTGCTGGAGTATTAGTTTCAAATGGTTCAGAATAGGACTTAAAAGAAATATTGTTATTCTCCAGAATATTAACTATCTTTAGTACATCTTCCAGCTTTCTGCTGATACGATTAATCTTCCAACTTAGAACCATCTGAAATTTCTTTTCCTCTGCATCACTAAGTAACTCTTTTAAAGCTGGTCTGCTTTTAATATCTTTACCACTAATCCCCCTATCTGCATAACATTTGTAAACTTCATAGTCCATCTTCTTACACCACTCTATTAGTAGTCTTTCTTGTTCATCTATACTGTAACCTTCCTCAGCTTGTTCAATAGTACTTACCCTTGAATAAATTGCAACTAATGTTTTCTTACTTAACATTTAAATTCCCTCCATTTTTATTTATAATCAGATTTATAATATATACTTAACTTCTACTTTTATAACGGAAAATATCGTTGTTATCGTCATTTCGATACTTCGATATTTTCCGTAAAAACTTATGTAACTTGTTTTTCTTCTATATTACATTTCTTCTTATCTTATCTTGCTTATTATCTGTTATGTATTTAATTATCATCTCTGAAATTAAATCTATTACCTCATTTACTTGATTATCTTTAGTCATATTTATCTCTCCTTATCCAACATTCTTATCTTTAAATGATTTTTGATTTTCTACTAGTTCATTAATCCATTCATCGGATTCACAAAAACTTACTATTGGTATATTGTTACTTTTACATTCCATCCCTAAACTAAATATTAAATTAGGTCTAATATCTTCTATTGACCATAGTAGTAATCCTTCAATTTCACCATCTTTTATATCACTCATTAATTCACTAAACCTAAAAACACTATCATATTCATCTATATATAATTTTATTTCTCCTTTATGTTCCTCAAGCTCATGTCTTAGCCATTGTAACCTTCCATATCCTGTTGAAAGATTCTCATTGTAATTCTCTTTTCTTATATATAAACCTATATTTCTATCTTTTATTTTATTTAAAACTTCCATATTTACTTTCTCCTTTTTTTCACCTTGAATTTATCGTCTTTATTGAACTACTAACTAAACATTGTACTAAAAAGTATCATTATTCATATACTAATACCTCTATTGATTTTTTGTTTCATCATAACAATTACCATTTATTTGATGATACCTAAGTAAATCAAGCCTATCCCCATCCATATCTTCGTAATCTATTAAACTTTTGGCTCTTGGAACTATATCTATACCTCTATGAATATTCTCTAGATATTTATAAATCATTATTATTTCTTTAATTAAATTTTCTACATCTTTTATTTTTAATTCATTCATATCATCCACTCCTACTAATTGTTATTATCTACAGTGATTATTGCTACTATATCTTTTTCATAAGTAATATATTCAACATCAGAAAATGTAATAGATGTTTTATTGCTAAAATCTAAGTTGTATTTACAAGTTATTTCATTTACAATCCCTGCTGAGTAAAGAATTCCTTTAGATTTATAATGTTTTATATATAAATAATTTTCATTATTAGGTAGTTGTTTTGCTATTGCTATCTTATTATCATTAAATGATGTAAATGATAATATAACAATGAACAGAAAATGGAAAATAAAAATGTACAAAAATGATCATTAGTTATATCCTATTT
>NZ_CAKVKB010000211.1 GCF_934754915.1 uncultured Clostridium sp. | reverse complement strand
AATAATAATCTGTATGAAAAATATGTTGAAAAATGTAGTTTCTAATCGAAAAGCGAAGTGGGATTTATTTTTTGAATGAATTTATGAAAAAAATAATTTATGTTTAGAAAAAGAAAAAGTGGACATAATGTAAATTGGATATAACATTTTTATTAAATATTAAATTAATTCTTAAATAAAAATAAAAAATAGCAAAAATGTGTATTAAACTTCAAAAAAAGGAAAAGATAAGTAAAGGAGGTGTTCGTAATGGACAAAAATTTAAAACAAAAATTAAAGGATTTAATAAGCAGGGAAGGGTTTTACATTAGTTTATTTCTTTGTCTTTGTGTAATTGTTACAGTTGGAACTTTTTCTTATAAAAAGTTCATAGCACAAAATCAGATAGACAATTTGAAACAACAGCAAGAAATGAATGCTGATGAATCAGACAAGAGAGAAGAAAACAATGAAGTAGTAAATAATACTATTCCTAATGCTGAAAGAGTAGAAAATACTAAGAACGAAGATAATAAATCGCAGGAAAAAACAAAAGAAGATAATAAATCAACAGCTGTATCTACAAATAATACTGTTAATTTTATGGTTCCTATTAATGGAGCTGAAAGCAGAAATTATACTTATCCTAAGCCAGTTCAAGTTGGTGAAAACACTTTTAGAACTATTAAAGGAGTAAACTTACAAGCATCAATAGGTTCAGAAGTAAAAGCAGCGGCTGATGGAATCGTTAATTTAGTTGAAAATTCAGGCGTAGAAGAAGGCATGGTTATAGAAATAAAACATGCTAATGGATTAAAGACAAGATATGGAAACTTAGATGAAAATGTATCAGTAAAGCAAGGAGATAAAGTTAATGCTGGTCAAGTAATTGGTAAAGTAGGAGATACAGCAAAAGTTTTTAGCTCAGATGTTTTTGGTGAATTTTTAAATTTACAATTAATTGATGCAAATGATGAACAAGTGAATCCTGAAAATTATTTCTCTTTTCAAAATTAAAAAATATAAATTACATATTAATCAGTCATAGAAAATGGCTGATTAATATGTATTAAATAAATAGTTAATATTTTAATGAATTAGAATTTAGTGAAAAAATAAGAAATTTAAGAAGGTGTATTTTGTGAAAGATTATATAGAAGAAAGAGTATTGGATGTTGCAAAGTATATTATTGAATCTAAAGCTACAATAAGAAAGACAGCAAAAGTATTTGGAGTAAGCAAAAGTACAATCCATAAAGATATGACTGAGAGACTTCCTAAAATAAATCCAGAAATAGCAGAAGAAACACACTCAATATTAGAATTAAATAAAGCAGAACGTCATATTAGAGGTGGAAAAGCAACCCAAATGAAATATAAGGCTATTGAATCTTAGATAGATTAAGACTATAATATATAATTAGTAGAAATATGTAAACGTAGGTATTAATATGTATTATAGGAGTGAATAAAAATATGGGGTTTTGGAGAACAGGGACAGACCTTGCAATTGACTTAGGAACAGCAACAGTTTTAGTTTATGTAAAGGGAAAAGGTGTAATATTAAAAGAACCTTCAGTTGTTGCTGTAAATAGAAACAATAATTCTCTTCTTGCAGTTGGTGAAGAAGCCAGAAAAATGCTTGGCAGAACGCCTGGAAATATTGTTGCATTAAGACCACTTAAAGATGGAGTGATATCTGATTATGATGTTACACAGAAAATGTTAAAAGAATTTATAAAAAAAGCATGTGGTTCAAGAACTATAAGGGCACCTAAAGTTATTGTATGTGTGCCATCTCAAGCTACAGAAGTAGAGAAAAGAGCAGTTATTGATGCAGCTGCAAATTCAGGGGCAAAAACTGTCCATTTAATTGAAGAGCCGCTTGCGGCTGCAATAGGAGCAGGATTAGACATAACTAAACCAAATGGATGCATGGTTGTAGATATTGGTGGCGGAACTTGTGATATAGCAGTAATATCATTAGGTGGTGTAGTAGAGAGAGAATCTATAAAAATTGCTGGAGATAAGATGGATGATTCAATCATAAAATATGTAAGAAACAATTATAAACTTATGATTGGAGAAAAAACAGCAGAAGAATTAAAAATTAATATAGGTTCTGCATTTAAAAACTCCAGAGATTTAACATATATGATGAAAGGGAGAAATTTAATAACAGGTTTACCAGATGAAATTGAAATATCAACAGAAGAGATAAGACTGGCTATAGAGGATCCAGTTCAAAATATAGTTGATACAGTAAAAAAGGTACTTGAAAGGACTCCGCCTGAATTATCATCAGACATAATAGAAAGAGGAATAGTTATGACTGGTGGAGGGTCTCTGTTGCATGGTCTTGATAAATTAATAGAATTTAGGACAGGGGTGTCTGCAACTGTTGCTGAAGATGCAATTGAATGTGTTGCAAAAGGAACTGGAGAAGTTCTTGGTTACATAGATAAATTAGATAGTGAAGTTAACTCACAACAAATAGTACTTATAGAATAATAAAAAGAGCTTTTATGATGTGTCATAAAAGCTCTTTTTATTCATTATACAAGGAAATTATAGAATTTTTTAAAATTAAAACTCATTAATATTAATTGGGATTATTAAGAGGTATGAAAAGTTGAAATGTTATCCACAAAATGACGTGGCAAAACCATTTTGTTCTATCATAAAAAAAATCTGCTTCGCAGACTGTGTGTTTCTGCCCCTTCAAAAGTTATCCACAGATTGTTCGAAAATATAATTTCCTATAGAACAAGGAAAGTATATAAATACTTAAATTGTAAATTTCTTTGTATCATAAACATAATTAAGCTTGAATATATTCAAAAATTTTAATATCAATGCTATCTATTTGTTGGATATTATTGGTATATTAGGTTGAAAGCCTCAATAAAAGCTTTAGATATAGTTTTAGCCATATCCATTACAAATGAAAGTCTTATGCTTCTTGAAAAGAAAAATTCTGAGTTTTCACTGGAATCAACTATTCCAATTATTGAAGCAATTCCTACTTCAGGAAGATCTTTACCAACGCCTTTTCCAGGATGAATTGCATAATTTCTAGTCCTAATCTGTCCAATATCTTCTTGATTTCCTAAACATGCATCTACACCTATAATTGCTGAATTTGGATGAATGGATTGTATTTCTTTCAGTTTCTGATCAATATTTAATGCGTGTATTGGAGAATTTAAAGTTCCATAAACAGGCAATGGAAAATTATTGTCTGTTAATATTGAACCAACTAATGGACCTAAACAATCACCGATACATTTATCTGTACCAATACAAACTATAACAGTATTTTCAGAAATGTAATTGCTGATTTCTAAAGCTAAATCATAAGAAGATAAAGAATTATTATAATCAGTATTAAGTTTTACCAAGGGGCATACCTCCTTTATAAGATATATATATGAATTTAAAAGGAGAGTTATTATATAAAAATTTCGTAATAAATATATTAAATTAAAAACTTTTTGAATGTATACATTGCAATATATACAATTATGCAAGGAATAAAAAAAGTTTTATTGGGAATAATTACAAATAAATTAAATGGAGGTGATAGAATTTATTATGAAAAAGATTTGTATTCTAGTTATATTAATTACAATTGTTGCTAATATTTACATAGTATTTAAGTGGGATCCTTATAAATATGAGGAATATATACCTGTAAATTCATATAATATAAACCATAATAATGATTATAAAGAAGTGGGAGAAGGTGATGTATCTAAAATTTATGATATAAAAGATGAAACTTATTATTTTAATGATTATGACACAATATTAACTCTTAACTATGATGATATAAGTAAAATTGAAGAGATATTAAATAAATCTTTGTCAACTAGTGATTTAGGAAAATGGATTGAATTAAAAAATGATGAAAGTAAAGAAAGTGTATTGGATTTTTTTAAAATGATAAAAAAGAGACTTACGAAAGCTCAATACGAAGATATCAAAAAAATAATTGGGAAAAATGTTGATGTAGATAGGATTGAGAGCATAATAGAAAATAATTATGATTAGTATATTAAACAAGAGAAAAATAGAGAAAAATAAAGTATTATTAATATAATTTTATATAAATAGTAAAAATGGAAGTTGAAATAAAATGCCTTTGAAGATATACTAGTCTTTGTCGAGCGGTGCTGACGAAGCAAAGCAAGGCAAAAAGTTAAAGAAAAAATTTGGAGGAATTCCCGAGTGGCCAAAGGGGGCAGACTGTAAATCTGTTGCGTTAGCTTCGATGGTTCGAATCCATCTTCCTCCACCAATTTTTAATGGGCGCATAGCTCAGCTGGGAGAGCACCTGCCTTACAAGCAGGGGGTCACAGGTTCGAGCCCTGTTGTGCCCACC
>NZ_CAKVKB010000210.1 GCF_934754915.1 uncultured Clostridium sp. | reverse complement strand
TTATAGTGTTGTTAGTGTTGGAAAAAACGATTTCAAAATTCAAAATGGTATTTTATATGTTAGCTTAGATGGAAAAAATGTTATCGAAGTTCCAGGAGATTTTTCAAATATGCAAGATTCATATAAAACAAATAATTACCAAATATCTGAAGAAAAGATAATTTTTTATTACATTAAAGATAATAAGAGATATTTAGTATATTCAGATGACAGAGGTGAAACATGGAATACAACTGAAATAGAAAATGATTCTACAATTGACTGTTTACAATTCATTAATTCAAAAATAGGGTATATGTTGAAATTCGAAGATGTAGCACTTGGAGGGCAGGCTTTTGGCGAGCTATGTAAAACAGAAGATGGTGGAATAAACTGGACAAATATATTTTATGGAATAGGTGATGAAGAAAAGAATTTTAGAACATCTACACAATTCAAATTTATCAACGAAAAAGTTGGATTTTTATCTATGCCATCAGTTGGAGGAGAAAAGTCTACTATATATATTACAAGAGATGGTGGCTATAATTTTGATGAGCTTGTAATAAGCAAAAGCGATATATATGACTATTATAATTTACCAACTGTTGAAAATGGAATAATTTATATAAAGATTTCACAAGGTTCAGATGGAGATTATAATGGAGGAGATTATAAAGTTTATTCTTCTAATGATAACGGAGAGAATTGGGTAGAACAATAATAATGTTGATAATTATTGGCTTTTGTGATATAAAATAATAGAAATAAAATGTAGGGGGATAAAATTATGGATAAGAAAAAAATTACAGGAATTTGTGTTGTTATATTTGTGGTTGTTGTTATTGCTATATGTATTACAGTAGTTCAATTTTCAAATCGTGATTTAGAAGAGACAAAAAGAGATTTACAAGAAACTCAAGAAAAATATGGTTGGGTTGAAAAAGAAACGGTTGATGTTTTAGTTTCAAAATTTAATACAGAAATAGTTGATAATAGTTCATTAAACCCAGCATCACCTGATTATCTAACAGAAAGTAATAATCAATATTGGTATGGATTAATAGAAGGAATTTATTTAGTAGTTGTTCCAGAAGAATATACTGGTGATAAGACAACTGAAAATGTAAATTATATGCTTTTATATGTTGAAAAAAATAGTCAATATGAATCAAATGCCATTTCATATATTAAATATTTAATTAAGGCAAATAATAGTCAAATAACTGACTCAGAAATTGATACATTATTGGAAGAGGCAAAGACAAAATCTAATTCTGGTAAAGTAGCAAATAACGGAAAAGGAATTTCAATTGGTTATACAGAAAAAGGTGATGCATACCAATATCAAGTTTTAAGATTATATAAGTAATAAAATGAATCAAAGACAAAGTGATGTAACATTTAGAGAACTGCTTGAAATATAGTGGTTCTTTTTGATTAATATAAATGAAAAAATATTGACTATATATCAATATTTTGATAAAATATGTATAGAATATTAATGGAGGTGGTTGTTATGCCAATTATTAGACCAAGTTCGGATTTAAGAAATAATTATAATGAAATTTCTACAATTTGTCATCAAACAAAGAAACCAGTATATATTACAAAAAATGGTGCAGGAGATTTAGCTGTAATGAGTATTGAATTATACGAACTTTTGACAGATAAATATATGTTATATAAAGAATTAGAAAAAGGAATAAGATCATTAGAAGAAGGAAAGACATACTCAGACAAAGAAGTATACGAAGAATTGGATAAAATATAAAAGGAAGGGTTGTCTATGAAATACTATATAGAATATTCAGAGGAATCTAAACAGGATTTAATTGAAATAAAAAAATATATAAAAAATAATTTACAAGAACCACAAACAGCAGAAAATTTAATAAATAAGATAAGAAGAGAAATAAATAATTTAAAGAGTAATCCCAATATACATGCTATTATAGATGATGATATAATAATAAAATTAGAAATAAGAAAACTAATAATAGATAACTATATTGTATTTTATAGAATTAAGAATGAAAATATACAAATAGTAAGGATTATGTATGGAAGAAGAAATTGGATTGATTTATTGTAGAACATATTTATAAAGGGAGGAAAAATGTTTAAATTACACTCAGAATTTAAGCCAACAGGCGACCAACCACAAGCAATAGAATACCTATCAAAGGGAATAGAAGATGGCAAGAAATTCCAGACACTTCTAGGTGTTACGGGTTCAGGAAAAACTTTTACTATGGCGAATATAATAGCTAAAACTCAAAGACCAACATTGGTTTTAGCACATAATAAAACATTAGCTCGGACAATTATACTCTGAGTTTAAAGAGTTCTTTCCAGAAAACAGAGTAGAATATTTTGTATCATATTATGACTACTATCAACCAGAAAGCTACATAGCAGCCTCAGACACATATATTGAAAAAGATGCATCAATAAATGATGAAATAGACAAACTACGTCATTCTGCAACATTATCGCTATTTGAAACAAGGGACGTAATAGTAGTAGCATCAGTATCATGTATATATGGTTTAGGAGATCCAGAAGACTATCAAGAGATGATGCTATCTTTAAGACCAACTATGGAAAAATCAAGAGATGAAGTAATGAAGAAATTAGTTACAATGCAATATTCAAGAAACGAAATAGACTTCAAAAGAGGAACATTCAGAGCAAAAGGAGATATTTTAGAAATTTACCCATCATCAACTAGCGAATCAGCATTAAGGGTAGAATTTTGGGGAGATGAAATAGAAAAAATATCGGAAATTAATCCACTAACAGGAAAGGCAATAGGAACTAGAGAACATGTCTTAATTCCACCTGCATCACAATATGTAACCAGCAGAGACAAGCTTGATAGAGCAATTGTAACAATAGAAGAAGAGCTTCAAGAACGTATAAAATACTTCAAATCGCAAAATAAATTGATAGAAGCACAACGTATAGAAGAAAGAACGAATTTTGATATTGAAATGATGAAAGAAACTGGATTTTGTCAAGGAATAGAAAATTATTCAAGACATATGAGTGGAAGAAAAGCTGGAAGTCCACCATATACATTGTTTGATTATTTTCCAAAAGATTATTTATTGCTAATAGACGAATCTCATGCAACAATACCTCAGGTTAGAGCCATGTATAATGGAGATAAATCAAGAAAAGATTCACTTGTAAATTATGGATTTAGGCTTCCATCAGCATATGATAATAGACCACTAAAATTTGAAGAATTTGAACAAAGAATAAATCAAGTTGTTTTTGTAAGTGCGACACCAGCTGACTATGAAAAAGAACATTCAAAAGAAAATGTTGTAGAGCAAATTATTAGGCCAACAGGACTTTTAGACCCTAAAATAGAAGTTAAGCCTGTAACAAATCAGGTTGATGATTTAATAGAACAGATAAGAATTAGAGTCGAAAAGAAAGAAAGAGTATTGGTTACAACATTAACCAAAAAGATGGCAGAAGATTTAACAGAATATTTAAAGAGTTTGGATATAAAAGTAAATTATATGCATTCAGATACAAAAGCATTAGAAAGAATGGAAATAATTAGAAATTTAAGGCTTGGAGAATTTGATGTTCTAGTTGGAATAAACTTATTAAGAGAAGGCTTAGATATACCAGAGGTATCTTTGGTTGCAATATTAGATGCGGATAAAGAAGGATTTTTACGTTCAGAACGTTCATTAATCCAAACAATAGGACGTGCTGCAAGAAATACTGACGGAACTGTTATAATGTATGCAGATGTTCTAACAGATTCTATGGAAAAAGCGATATCAGAAACCAATAGAAGACGTAAAATTCAAACCGAATATAATAAGGTTCATGGAATTACACCTAAGACCATAAATAAATCTGTAAGAGATGCTATTAGGGCTGTTCAAACAGAAGATATTGGGGTTGAATTTAAGGCAGAAAAAGATGAAGATATTAAGGAAACAATTAATAAGTTGACTAATGATATGCTAGAGCTTGCTAGTAAAATGGAATTTGAGAAAGCTGCTGAGGTTAGAGATAAGATAAAAGAGTTGGAAAAATTGTTGTAAATATAAAAAATGTATAAATTTCAAGATATACGAAAAAGACGATTTTATAGTAAAAATATAAAATCGTCTTTTTTTTAAATATATTCTTCAAGCACTTTCCAAACATCATCGCAAAAAACTTTTTTCTCCGAAGAAAAAGGCATCATAGTTGCATCCATCAAAGGGTTGATTTCCTTTTGCAAACTAGCAACAGTATCTAAAACCTTTGTAGGAGCAATCTTATCTGCTTTGTTAGCAATAATCATAAAAGGTTTACCAGAACGAATAATATAATCATACATCAACCTGTCATTGCTAGTTGGAGAATGTCTAATATCAA
>NZ_CAKVKB010000209.1 GCF_934754915.1 uncultured Clostridium sp. | reverse complement strand
TCTTCTCCTTTTTCACAATTTTTTATATTATATCATGACCGAATAATTACTGTCTAATTAATTATAACCAATCCAAACTTTCTAAATCAGGTACTAAATTATTAAATCTGCATATATTAACATTTAATCCTCCAATATCAATTACATTAACTCTTGTATTTCTATATTCATTTATATTTTCATAGACTGGACCAATAGCTTCTGGCAAAACTAAAACATCATCTATTACAAATTTAATATTTTTATCATTTACAGTAATATCAACTATTCCATTATTAAAAATGTATTCTCTATATGAATCTTTTAGCTTTTTATTTTTATAGATATTTACAGGTGCACCTATTGCTAATTTTACTCTATCACTCTTTTCAATTAATAATATATTCCATATAGCCACATATATTGCCATCTTGTGTTCTATGCTTTGTTTAGTTAAATCAAAGCTTAGATTGCTTTCATCAACCATATCTCCAACCAGATATTCTATGCCTTCAAATTCAACCTTAAATGTCTTTCCAGTAATATCAACTCCACAATTCTCGATTGTTTTTATTTTAGTTCTAAACCTCCCCCTCTGTATTCCATTCTCATTTTTCCATACATATTTAGTTGTATCTTTTCCTGCATCTACTGCAATTAATACTGTGTTTTCCACTTTACATCACACTCCTTTTTTATTGTTTCTTTATATTATAGATAGCAGAATACCAAAATATAACTCTTTCAGATAAAGGTGTGAACTTATCAGAACCAAATAATTTCAGATAAGAACTGTTCATAACCATCATAAATATTCTATCTTAGAATATTTATGTTATACTATTTCTAATATAGAAAACAAAGGTGGATAAAAAATATGAATAATACTATTGGAGAAAATATAAAAAGATTGAGAAAAGAAGCTGGTATGACTCAGCAAGAGTTGGCATATGCTCTTGAAATATCATCTGTAAGCAATGTAACAAAGTATGAAAAAGGACAATTATAGCCAAACCTATCTATCATCTATAAGTTATGTAATTTATTTAGGATTTCTGCTGATGAGCTTCTAAATATAGATAATTCCTGTGAATCAAGAGATTTATCTCGTAGTTTCATTCAATTTGTTATAAGAAAATATAAATTAGATATTAACATTAATAATATCTCTGATAAAGATAAAGAACTAATATTAAATCTTGCTACTGCAACATCTAAAGTTTTCTTATCTTCTCTCATTAATAAAAATCAATAAATTTTTATTAAAAAAATTATATGTAAAAAGCATTAGTTTACTATAAATATGTTTTATTGGAGGTTATAACTTGAAAATAAGAGAAAATTATACATGCCCATTAGAATTAATACATGATATGATTAAAGGAAAGTGGAAACCTATAATTTTATGGAGACTACGCCTAGGTGCAACTTCATTATCAAAATTAGAAAAAGATATTGAAGGTATTAATCAAAAAATGTTATTAGAACAATTAAATGAACTTATTGATTATGGATTTATAGAAAAGAAATGCTTTGTTGGATATCCTCTTCATGTTGAATATTCCCTTACAGATGATATGGGTAAAGAGATACTTAAAGCTTTAAAAGTCATGCAACATATTGGCATAAATTATTTAAAAACAAATGGTATGGAGAATGTATTAATCGAAAAACATGTTGTTGCTGATTAATACTAACAAAAAAGTGGGTAATTTACCATATAAATTCTTGTTGTTATAATTTCTATTGAAAAGAAATAAGGAGGTAATATTATAATATGGTAGTTACAAGTACAGGAATTATAAATGGTATTATTCAAAATCAATATGGTGGACATGGAAATCATTTTAATGAAAATGGTATACCTACCTTTTCATTACCAATAAAAATAAAAGATGCTCCTAAAGACACTGTTTCATTTGCAATTGTATTAGAAGATAAAGACTCATATCCTGTAACAGGAGGATTTGTATGGATACATTGGCTTGTAGCAAATTTAACACGTAATGAATTACTGGACAATGAAAGCCAAACAGCAAATGATTTTATACAGGGTTCTAATAGTTGGACTAGTATACAAGGAAATCAACAGTCCAGAGAACTTTCTTCTTACTATGGAGGAATGACTCCTCCAGATAAAGCACATCTTTATGAGATTCATGTATTTGCATTGGATAAATTATTAAATTTACAGAATGGATTCTTGCTAAATGAATTATATCATGAAATGAACGAACATATTTTATCTAAGTATACTTTAAAAGGAACTTATGAAAAATGTTAATTTTCCAAACAAAAAGGTAATACTTCTAATAATATTACCTTTTTGTTAATTCTTTATTTAAAATATTTCTTTGCAATATCATAGTTTAACATAGCAATTTTTAAAAAAGCAGAATTAATATTATATTTTTTAATTAGTTCACTTGAGTTAATCTTATCTTGCAAATCATTTTTACTTCTTAAACATGCATCTTTATCTATACAAGCTACAGCAAAATTAACATATATATTATAATTCCAATTAAAAAGCCTTCTATACAACTCAAAAACTCTAGAAATTGTAATAAGAACTTCTTCTACATTCAGCTTATTCTTATAATTAAGATAGACAACATCTATTGTAAATCCACCAGCTTTATTTTTAACTACTTCATTTATAATTACATTCTTCTTATTAATTATAGTATCTATTGTTGTATTCTCATATTTATCATCATTATCAATCTTTTTTCTTTTAAGCATATTATTAACCTGTATCTGTATTTTTTCTTGTAAATACTTAATATCTTTATTTACTTCATCTTCATTCATATATCTTAAAAAAGATTCATAAAAACATTCCATATAACCTTCACTATTACCTACAAAACTATTTCCTTCTTCACAATATCTAGAATATAACTGCATTCCCCTTAATCCATTAACCCTTATCTTGGGAATTATATTCTTTAAGAAATACTCTGCTCTAAATATATATTTCAAATGGGTTGTTTCCAAATTTGGAATATGAACACTTTTAACATCTTGAAACCATTGTTTTTTTAAATATTTTATAGCAAATTTTCTAAGCATTATTATTCTGCTGTTCTTTTTGTATTTAATTTCTTTTATTATCTCTGACCTCTTTAATTCTAACAACTTAGCTAATATAGTTCTTTTAGTAGTATCTAAACTCAACTTTAATGCTCCTTGAACTATTTGTTCCTGCAATACTCCCCCTCTAGCCTCAGAGCTCATATAATAAATCAAAAAAATATAATTCTCGTATTTTCTGCATAATTCCAGTTTAATTTTATTTCTATAATAATTTGTTTTTATCTCTTCCATTTCTATCGCCTCCCTTCTTCATATTTTAGCTTCAATAATTTGCAGGTATTTTTCTTTGCAATAATATCTTTATCTCTATAACTACTAGTTACTGCCTCAAAGCCAGTCCATTTTCCATCAAGTTTTTTATAAATTCCATCCAATGCTCCATATTCTTTCTCTGATTCAAATTCATCTTCTCTTTCCTGCAATATTTTCTTTATTATTGTTTCAGAGAGCCAGGTTTTCTGCTCTTTTAAGGATAAAGAGAAATATTTGTTAGCTATAATTATGTCATGTGTTATGCTCTCTGAGTGTTGGAAATCCTTGATGTTGAAGTAATAGGTGGCTATTTTTTGACCATATTGGGTTAATCTGAAGGCTTGGATGGATTTTGCTGGAACTGGATTATAATAAATATCTTTTTTAAGAATACCTTCTTTAATATAACTGTAAATTCTATTTTTACTTATCATTGTTTGCAATTGCTGTTCTGTTGCAATAGAAGTTTTAGCTATTGCAGTTAATGCTCTTCTATCACTTACATTAAATTCTTTTATATATTTTAATCTTATAGATATCACCTCCATATTTGTTGTTATTTTTCAATTTTAATGTTTTTTTGTTGCACTAGAATGCGTTCTTAATATTATCGTAAAACCTTATAAATAGTCGCTTATAGCTATTTTACCCTCATAAGTAACTCTGCTATATTATGTTATATACAATTTTTTCAAAAATATAATTATCAAGTGATTTCTATGGTTTTTTATATAAAAAAAAATAAGAGATACATGCCTTTAATGAACATTGAATATCTCTCATTTTTAATTTACTATTTTTTACAATTCGCTTATTGTATATACTATTGTATTTAGTTATTTGTAATATTTTATTCTTCTGCAAGATTTAATAATTTTCTATTTTCAGTCTATATGTTAGTTTTAGCAGGCTAATAAGTTTTCTTCATAATATTATAAAAATACATTTTTAATATAATTATAGTTATAGTATCATTATAGTTTTATTTTTCGACATTAGACTGCTATATTAACTATATATTTAAATATTAATAAAATATAGCAGTTTT
>NZ_CAKVKB010000208.1 GCF_934754915.1 uncultured Clostridium sp. | reverse complement strand
TTTTATGGTCAAGCTATTTGCAGCAACAGTTTTTTGTTTTATATTGTGTTGTAAATAACAAAAACAGAGTTTTTAAATATCTAAACTAATTATATAAAAATGAAAAACAATGATTGTATTAATTTACAATTTATGATTGTTAGAAATATTATTAAAAAATATTATCAAAAAAGAACCGAATAATTGTTTATAAATAGTAGATAATGCAAATTAATTAGAGAAGTACAAATGATATAATCTTTTAGTAGCCAAGTAAACGTATCCAAAAAAACTGAGGTGATTTATTTGAGAAAAAAGGAATGTATATTGAATAGTATATGCACACGGTTGTGTAAAGGTGGTATAAATAAAATTTAATGGAAATGAACTAAGGGAGGGAAAATCTACATTGATTCAGATGATAGTTGGTTTTCTGCATCCTACTCATGGAAAGCTTTTAATTGATGGTAATGATATGACTGAAATAAATCTTCAGAGTTATAGAAAACATATTGCAATGGTTCCACAAAATACCGTTCTGTTTTCTGGAACAATAAAAGAAAATATTACTTATGGAATTGAAGTAAGTGATGAAAAATTAGAAGAAATAATAGATGCAGCATGTTTAACAGAAGTTATAGAAAAACTTCCTGATGGAATAAATACTAATGTAGGGGAACATGGAGATATGCTTTCTGGAGGTCAGAAACAGCGTATTTCAATTGCCAGAGCACTTATAAGAGATCCAAAAGTTATTATTTTTGATGAAGCGACATCAGCTTTAGATAATAAATCAGAAGTTCATGTTCAAAAAGCAATGAAAAATCTTATAAAGAATAGAACTACGTTTATGGTTGCACATAGATTATCAACAATTAAGGACGCTGATAATATAGTGTTGATTAATGGAGGAAAAATTGTTGAACAAGGAAGCTATAAGGAACTTATTGAGAAGAAAGGTGAGTTTTATAAACTTTCTAATAATTGATAAAATATGACATAAAAATAAATATAATTTGTCATAAAATAAGATTGAATAATTACTAAATATAATATATATTTAAAATATATTACATGTATTAAAATTAAAGTTACATTTGAAATATATTTGATATATATTTGATATAGTATAGAATGCCAGGTGAAAATAATTTCAACATAGTTAAGTTATAATTCTAATAGCAAAATTGTATAATCAAAGAAATTTTATTATTCATTGTAAATTAAAAAATAAAATATAGTAAATTATGAAGGGGAGGAAAACGATGACAGATAGTGAATTTATGAATATGGTGAAAAACAGCCAGCCTATTGAAGGTGGTACAGAAGCACATAAAATTCTTGTTAAATATAGTAATGAAGCTATGAAGATTACAGCAGAACTCAATAATAAATATCATGAACCTGCTGAGGTAAATAATTTATTTTCTAAGCTTATTGGAAAAGAAGTTGATGATACTTTCTTTTTATTTCCACCTTTCTATACTGATTTTGGAAAGAACATTACAGTGGGGAAAAATGTATTTATAAATACAGGATGTTCTTTTCAAGATAGAGGTGGAGTAAGGATAGGAGATGGAAGTCAGATAGGAATGAATGTGACAATAGCAACATTAAATCATGGATTTGATTTAAAAACAAGACATATAACTTATCCTATGCCTGTAGTTATAGGAAAAAATGTATGGATTGGATCAAATGTTACAATAGTTCCTGGAGTAACAATTGGAGATAATTCTGTAATTGCTGCAGGAGCAGTTGTCAGTAAAGATATTCCAGCTGATTCTGTTGCAGTAGGATGTCCTGCAAGAGTTATAAAAAAAATAAATGATTAATAAAAAATCTGTTGCAGCTATAATTTTAATTATATGCAGCAATAGATTTGAAGCTAAAATAAAAATATACAAAAAATCAGAATTTGATAGAATTTTTACTGGCATCTACAAATTATATTGAAATAAATATTAAACGAAGTTATTCTAAATGTAGAGTTTTTTGAAAATGATTTCATAAGATCAACATCATTGTAAAATGATTTATTCATTATTTGACATATAGTGATTGATTTTAATAATAAATTTAAGTTTCAACATATATATAATTATGGAGGTTTTTATGGGAATTAAATATTTTGAAAAAGATAAAGTCTTTAAATTAGATGGAAAAGATACATCATATATTATTGCAGTTGTAGATGATGAACAATTTTTAGGACATGTGTATTTTGGAAAAAAGATAGTAGATGAAAATGTAAATTATCTTTTACGTATTGATGAGCCACCTTTTGTTCCATCTAAAAATAACAGAGATAGAGTATCTTTCTATGATAGTTTTCCAACAGAGTATTCCACTCATGGAATAGGAGATTTTAGACAGACAGCATTATCTGTTAAAGATATTTATGGAAATACAGCATGTAAACTTCAATATGTTTCACATAATATTTATAAAGGAAAAAAAGAATTAGAAGGACTTCCTGCTACATTTGGAAAAGATACAGAATGTGAAAGTCTTGAAATAACATGTTTAGATAAAGATTTAAATCTAAAGGTAATATTAACATATACTGTTTTTGAAAATTTAGATGTTGTGACTAGAAGTGCAAAAATAGTAAATGAAGGAAAAGAAAAAATATATTTAACAAAAGCATTATCTATGTGCATAGATTTTGATGGTGTAGATTATGATATGATTTCTTTACATGGTTCATGGGCAAGAGAAAGACATATAAATAGAAGAAAAGTAACATATGGTGTTCAGACTGTTTCATCAGTAAGAGGTGAAACAAGCCATCAGGATGCACCATTCATCGCTTTAATGGATTCAAAAGCTACAGATGATTATGGAAATGTATATGGATTTAATTTTGTATATTCAGGAAATTTCTTAGCACAGGTTGAGGGATGTCAGTTTGATACAACAAGAGTTCTTATGGGAATAAATCCAACAGATTTTGAATGGGGATTGAATTCTGGTGAAGGATTTACAACACCTGAAGTAGTTATGGTTTATTCTGATGCTGGAATAGGAAAGATGACAAGAACATTCCATGATTTATATAGAAATCACTTAATAAGAGGAAAATATAAAGATAAAAAACGTCCTATTTTAATAAATAACTGGGAAGCAACTTATTTTGATTTTGACACAGATAAACTTCTTGCAATTGCAAAAGAAGCTTCAAAGGTAGGAATTGAAATGCTTGTTATGGATGATGGATGGTTTGGACATCGTAATGCAGACAATTCATCTCTTGGAGACTGGTTTGTAAATGAAAATAAAATCAAGGGCGGTTTGAAATATCTTGTTGATGAAGTTAATAAACTTGGTCTTGAATTTGGAATATGGTTTGAACCAGAGATGATTTCACCAGATTCAGAATTATATAAGGCTCATCCAGATTGGTGCATTCACATAGAAGGCCGTACCCCTGCATTATGTCGTGAACAGTATGTTCTTGATTTAACAAGAAAAGAAGTAGTAGATTATGTATATGGATGTATTAAGAAAATACTTTCAAGTGCAAATATAACATATGTAAAATGGGATATGAACAGACAAATTACAGACCTTGGAAGTAGTTTTATGAAACCGGAGCAACATGGTGAAATATTCCATAGATATGTTCTTGCTGTGTATAGCCTAATGGATAGACTTACTAAAGATTTTCCTGATTTATTGTTAGAAAACTGTTCTGGTGGTGGAGCAAGATTTGACCCGGGAATGCTTTATTACAGTCCACAAATATGGTGTTCTGATGACACTGATGCAATTGAGAGACTCAAGATTCAAGAAGGTACTGCATTGGTATATCCATTAAGTACTATGGGAGCACATGTAAGTGACTGTCCTAACCATACAGTAGGAAGAACAACACCATTTGAGACAAGAGGTTATGTAGCTTTAAGTGGTACATTTGGATATGAACTTGATATAACAAAGATATCAGAAGAAGATAGGAACATGATTCCAAAGCAGATTGATATGTATCATAAATATAATGATCTTGTTAGAAGAGGAGATTATTATAGAATTGCTAATTATTCAGAAAATAATGAATTTGACTGCTGGTCTGTTGTATCAAAAGATAAGGCAGAAGTTTTGGTTACATGTATACAGGTCTTAGGAAGACCTAATTATCACAGCAGAAGAATAAAGCTTAAAGGTCTTGATGAAAATTCAAAGTACAAAAATGAAGAAACTGGTGTAGTTTATTCAGGTGGAGCACTTATGAATGCTGGAATTAATGTCACTGATTTATATGGAGATTATTCAGGAAAACTAATTCATTTTATTAGAGTATAATGTAAAAATATAATTTGAAAATGTATAAAAAGCATGGATTAACAATTTAATCCGTGTTTTTTGTTCGCCCAGCATGTTTGCTGAGCCGGCAGGCTGAAAGAAGCCTGCATCGCCGACCCGATAGGAAGATAACT
>NZ_CAKVKB010000207.1 GCF_934754915.1 uncultured Clostridium sp. | reverse complement strand
AAATCCGTTAGCATAAGTTCATCCGCATTAATAGATACTTTCTTGCCCCCGTTTTTCTTAAAAAATCCAAATGCATCCAATTCATCTATAACGGAAATCAAATCGTAATTCTTTTTTCTGAATTCGATATACTGTATAAATTCCTCGTAAGAGTTACACTCTTGTGTGATAATATCCAAATCGTATATATTTACTACATATGGAATGCCATGTAACTTATTTATTTCCAGATATTCATCTATCTCCGAAGGAATTATTCCAAAGTTTTCAGCGGTTACGCAAACGATATATTTTGCCGAAATATCATCTATCGTCAGTTCCACTCCTGATTCTGTTACAAATTTCTTCCCTTCTTGAACCCTCTCAATCGACCTGATTGCTTGTAAATACGCTGCTCCAATTGCCTGATAAACATCAGTTTTTATATTCTCATGTAAGCCTTTTATGGAGTTCAATGTGATTATTTTACTTTTACATTCACAGAAAAGCATTCCAGTAGATGATACTGTAGTCACATCTGCCTCTCCATCTTCTCCTTGATATGATAAGCTACAATAAATTTTATCTTTTTCAAGCAGCCTACTCAGATACGAGGCTGTTAGTTCTTCCACTACATCTCCTCGATTGCCTGTGTAATCTCCAACCGTTTTTTTATCGAATATTTTTCCTGCGATAAAAGTATAATGGAATTGTTTAGGTAAATTCATTAGCGTTGAAAACAACAACGGCATGTAGAAATAATCTCCAAAGTCAACAAAAGGTTTAGAAATTAATATCTTAAAATCTTCAAACTCTGCCTTTTTTAACGACTTGTCAAATGCTTTTACGCTCAAGTAATCAACCATTTTATAGATATCATCACCAATGATGGTTTTCAAATCCGATTTATATATTCTAAAAATATATCCCTCTTTTATACTTGGCAACCAAGGTTCCGATTTACTCGTCAACGCTTTAATCATAGTTTTGAATCTATATTTTTCTCTATAAGCCTTAGCATTTCGCAAACCATACTGAGAAAATACGTAGCGTACTGTTTTTTCATATGCTGTATAAGAGAAACCCAAAACATCTAACATTGCTGAATCAAGCGGCGAGTACAACTTTCTTGCCACCTCGACTAATTGATATATGTACCCATCTCCTCTATAGAGGTTCCCCTTCATCTGCATCATTTGTGACTGGAGAAATTTTTGTTTATCTTCATCACTAGAATTGACCATTTTCAATGTTTCATTTATTAAGTTTTTCACATTAGGAGCATATGCATTTTTTCCATACTGCTCTAACACTTCATAATCGTGCCACTTAAAATCTCTATCGCCGTCTTTTTTGCACGCATGCAATGCATTTGTAGCTAAATATTCTGATGCCGGAATAAATTTATCATCGTGCCCATATAGAAGCATCTGCATTTCTATTATCCCTGATAACACACTTTCCAACGAATAGTGAGACATGAATTCTATCACATCATCTGTCTTTTTGTTGCTCATATTGTTCCGCCTCCTGTTATCTATTACACTGCCAAGTCTACCTCTTAGTATCGAGTAGCTTAAACTGCGGTCGGCTCTGACAACAATCCCAGTGCCACAACCTATGACATCTAATCCGCAGCCTAAACCCTACCGCATTTTTTCGGTCATCCACTTTTTCTCCGGTCAGACTAAAAAGTAGATATGTTTCCATATAAAATAACCGAGCCTTTTCAGCAGTCTGGCTTTAAATCCAAACTTCCAAAAAAGCCCGGAAATACGCCGCTTTTCAGCTATTATTTATCTTTTCTTGACAGCAAACATACCGTCTCAACATGAACTGTATTTGAGAACTGTTCCACATCTGTTACCCGCATAACCTCTCTGCTGCCTTCTCCGCCGAAGATATCATGTGGATAAGATCCCTGTACATGGCAAAAAGCGTACCCGATTATTCTTTGGATTTAAAATAGCGGCATTAGATTTTCAGAAGCTATTAGATTATATAAATAGCTTGGATCCGTATGCTTCAAATGAGGAAACAGCATAAAACCAATGAATTACCGTTTCAGATATCAGAAAATCGTAAATCAAAAATCATATTCTTTACCAGTTCATGTTAAATTTTCAAGGTACAAACAAAATCAAATATCAAAAAAGGGACTTTTGACACCCTAATCTTAATAGTCAATTGTAATTATTTTTCTTTTATTCACTGATATTTTATCTCTGATTTCTTAATGTCCCTAGGAACTTAATTTATACCCCAGGAATAATATCAAATTCATTTTTTTCTGCCAACCTATTAAATATTCTGCAAAAATTTTGTGAAAATTCATTCATACTTTCAGTATATTCACTACACCAAAAATCGAAAAGTATATTTTGGTTTCCTAGTATATTCTCTATTTGTTTATACCACTCCTTAAAATCTTTTGTTCCATACATTTCTGTTTCCAATGGCCAATTATTAAAACACATATCATATGTAAAAGTAGGCACATTAGAAAACCCCTCTTTAAATCTTATAAATGCTGCATAATTTTTCAACAATTTAAATATATTTTCTTCAATTACCAACGGTAAAAACAAAAAGTTTCCTGTCTCCCTAATAAAATTTTCTCTAGCCCTAAACTCCGGCTTATTTAATACATCTCCATCAAGTATAATCATATTATTACAAAATTCTGGAACTCTTTTTTCTGCAAGTTGTACATAATTTGTCCATCCAAGATCTATGTCAACAAATGACATATATGCATCTAAATTTATAGATAACGTTTTACTTAAAACATATTGTATAAAGTCAATTGCTCTTTGATCTTCACAATAAATATTTAATTTATTACTTGCCATTGAAGGTACTAAATTAATATCATCCAAAACATTTTTTAATTCTACACTTGTAGATATATTTTTGGGCATAATAGTCCTTTCTCCTTCTTCATTATATTGAGGTTGTAAATATACTATAGCACTATCATATGCATATATTGGAAGACTTATACCTTTTCGTTTTCTTTCCTCTCTTTGATACTTATTAACTCTTTTTAAAACAAGTGGAGAATGCGTTGTAAATATAATTTGTACTTTAAATTCAGCAGAAGCTTGCCAAAGATAATCAATTAATTTTGTTTGTGAAAATCCATACAATGTTGCGTCTAGTTCATCAATGAGCAAAATACCTCCTTTATAGCTATCTCTATATTCATCTTTCAATCTTTTAAATGATAATAACGCTAAAATAATTTTTACAATATTACTTTCACCTGCAGAATTTGTATATATATCATGAATATCATCTGAAACTCCTGCAAAAGATTTTGAAGCAGCTCCTTTCTCTATGCCTATATCTGAATTAGTACATCTATTTTGAATAGAAAGTATTGTTCGATAATTATTAATACAATATTCCTTTTCTTCATCCGTAAGTATCATAGGAAATTCCTTTGTTTTTTTTGCTTCCCCTATCGGAAACAATCTACTCAAACTCAAGAAATAAACTGGTAATTGTATATATCCAGCCCCTCTTGCACGACTTTCTGCATTCCAAAATCTTAATGTATCTGGTTTTCCACGTTGAACACGCGCAATACTTTTTACTGAAAAATAATTATTTTCATAGAAGCCATTATGAAATTTCAACGTCCATTTATGTTCACCTATAATATCATGTTCTGGTGACAATTTAAATTTTTCTTTAAATTGTGAACGAAAATTATATCCATCAATTGTTTTACAACCATACATCTGATGGTCCTTAGAAGAAATCGTAAACGGTTGTCCTATCATTCCCAAAACAGTTGTTTTCTGTGTGGCATTTCTTCCAGCAATTGCTGTAATTCTTTTTCCTAAATCAAACGTTACATTTTCAAATGCTCGAAACTTTTCAATTTCTATATTCCTTATTATCATATTTATATTCCTTACTACTTACCTAAAATTTATACTTACATAATAATTTTTTTAAATACATAACTCTCGCAGATTAATATTAATTTTACGATTTAACAATTCTTCATTCGATGGACAATACTCTTTATCTTTAAAAATAATTAATTCAGAGTTTTTTCCAGTATTAGCTACACTATAATTTAAATCATATCTCTTTATACATCTTTGCTGATATAATTTTATTATTTCAGGCGCATCATCATATGTAATAATCCAATCTGCTTGAACATTATTTAATATTAATTGTGATATTTTCGCATGATCTTCTTTATTAAAAAAATTTTTGTATAATTCTGGTCCTTTATTAAAATATGGAGGATCAAAATATATTAACGCATTCTCATTATAACTTGGTAATATTTTTTCAATAAAACTAACTATCTCTTTGTTATATACTTTTATATGTCTTTTATATTTTGCAATATTCCTAATTCTTTTAGCTAATTCTTCAGCATTATATCTTGCATCTATTTTATAATTTCCATTTTGCTCATATCCTCCAATTGGTCCACCCTTTATTATACC
>NZ_CAKVKB010000206.1 GCF_934754915.1 uncultured Clostridium sp. | reverse complement strand
ATTTATAATCTTGTAAAAACTATTAAATCAATCTTTATCTTCAAAAAGAATTGAAACAGCCTCAGATATCAATTTTACAGTTCCCTTCACACCATATTTAGCTACATCAATCATAAGATGTTTTTCTTCCCTGTCTCCTCTATTATATCCAGTTACATATTTATAATAATTATGTCTTTGTTTATCTACCCTTTTAATCATTTTTTCTGCACTTACTCTATCTAATTGATATGCATCAGAAATATGACTAATCCTTGCTTCAAGAGGTGCATATAAGAAAATGTTTATTACATTTGGATACTCTCGCAATATATAGTCTGAACAACGTCCAAGCATTATACATGAATCTTTTTTATCTGCAAGATCTCGTATTACCTGCACTTGTGCTTGAATTGCCTGCTCAGAATAAAATTTAGTTGATGATCCATAAACAAATTCTTTAAATAATTTGTTTATGCGGCTATCCATCATTTCATCTGCTTCTTTTAAAATATCTGAATTTAATCCTGATCTTTGAGCTGCCATACTTACCAGTTCTTTATCATACAGAGTAATACACAATTCACTTGCAAGCTGTCTGCTGATTTCTCGAGCTCCACAACCAAATTCTCTGCTTATAGTAATAATATATTTTTTCATTTTTAATCCCCTCACTTTATGATTCATAATCATCTTCTTATTCTATTTAATTTTCGTTCAATTGCCTTTACAATCATTGATAATGGGAGACAAATTACTAGATATACTCCTGCTAAAATTGTATATGATTCTATAGTAAGAAATGTTTGTGAAGTATATGACTTTGTTATCATAAGAAATTCTTGTACTGTAACATATGCCATTAAAGAAGTATCTTTTACCATCATGACAAAGTAATTTCCAAATACAGGAATACTGTTTTTAAATGCTTGAGGTATAACAATACGATAGATTGCTTGACGTTTTGAAAATCCTAATGCAAGTGCAGCTTCAATTTGACCATTGTCAATAGAGATAATTGCTGAACGAATTACTTCTGAGAGGTATGTTCCATGATTAATTGCTAAACCTGCAATACCGGCTACTGTTGCAGACATATTGCATTTGTATGATGGTATTCCACAAAAATAAGCAATAATTTCAATAATAAGCGGAATAACATAAAAAATATATACCAACTGAACCATTAAAGGTGTGCCCCTAATAATTTCCTGAAAAACTACAACAATACTTGAAATAATTTTATATTTAGATATTCTTCCAAGTGCTAAAATAAATCCTATTACAATTGCCAATAGAAAGGCTACTATGGTTACTATTACAACAGTTTTCATGGCATCGCCCATAAGCTTGGGCAGCAATTCATGAATTGCTCTGCTAAAATCTAATTTATTAAATACATCCATAAAACATCTCTTCCCTTCATTTGTTTAATACACGAGATAAAAACATCTTTGTTCTATCATTTTTAGGATTATTGAAGATTTCTTTTGGTGTATTATCTTCAACTATATATCCACCATCCATAAAAATAACCCTATCTGCAACATCTCTTGCAAATCCCATTTCATGTGTTACTATTACCATAGTCATTCCATCTTCTGCTAATTTTCTCATAACATTCAAAACTTCTCCAACTAATTCTGGATCAAGTGCAGATGTGGGTTCATCAAATAACATCATTTCAGGATTCATGGCTAATGCTCTTGCAATTGCTACTCTCTGCTGCTGTCCTCCAGATAAAGTAGTAGGATATACATCTGCTTTATCAGCCAGCCCAACTTTCTCTAATAATTCCATAGCTTGCTCTGTTGCATCCTTTTTTGCTCTTTTTAATAAATGAATTGGCGCATATGTAATATTTTTCAATACAGTCATCATAGGGAACAAATTAAATCTTTGAAAACACATTCCTACATGTCGGCGATATTCCATAACATTAAACTTAGGCTGTAAAATATCTTTTTCATGATAATAAATAGAACCTCCAGTTGGTATTTCTAATAAATTAAGACATCTTAAAAATGTACTTTTTCCAGAACCAGAAGGTCCAATCAATACCAAAACTTCTCCTTCTTCAATAGATACATTAATATCTTTTAATACCTGCAAATCTCCAAAACTCTTCTGTAAATTCTTAATTTCCAATAAAGCCATAATGCTCCCCCTCCCTGTATAATCTAAATTGAATCATACATTTTATCCTTAATTTAAAATTTTAATCAGTAATTTCCTTGAAAATTTAATAGCAAATCCTTAAAGAAAGGATGATGTAATGAGAACCTGTACTCCATCACCATTTCTTTAAGAAATTTATTTATTAAAGCATGTTCTGACTATTCTTCCTTAGTATTCATATCATGCTTGCAATTATCATTAGTAACTAAATGTCTTGCAGGATCTAATCCATTATCTTTAAGTACTTTTTCCACAAAGCCTTCATCTCTTAAATCTTTCATAACATTATTGATTTCTTTCATAAATGGGATATTTTTAAATGATACAGATGGTGCAATCTTTCCAATTTCACTTTCATCAGTTTTATAGTTTGGAGCCATTTTTAAGCCTTTTAAAGTATCTGGTTCATTCTTCATAATACTTTCTACAACAGATTCATCTGTTAAAAATGCATCTATCTTGTGATTTTGAATTGCAACAATAGCTTCTGATTGATCACCAACTGCCTTTGCTTCTTTAATTGAACCACTTTCTGCCCATTTTTCACAATCCTTTTGGAATGTTGTTCCTGCAGTATACCCAACTACTGTACTGTTAGGATCAAAATCTTCTGCTCCATTAATAGGACTTTCTTCTGGAACAAGTAATGTACCTCCTTGTACATACCATAAATCTCCGTAATAAATTAGTTTAGCTCTTTCTTCCCTTATACATAAACAATCACAAATAATATCAATATTATCTGAATTTAGATTTACAATTAACTCAGAAAATGGTATTAACTTCATTTCAACTTTTTTGATTCCAAGTCTCTTTGCAACTTCCTTAATGATTTCTGCATCTACGCCTGTAAATTCGCCTGTTTTTTCATCAATATAAGCAAATGGAGCATCTCCTGAACTACCAACTACTAAAGTTCCATTTTCTCTGAGCTTTTGTAATTCTTCACTTGGTTTTCCATCTACACAATAAGAATTATCATATTCTGTTGCCGTTGTATCTGTATCACTTTGTGATGATGTTGTTGCAGTGCTATTACCGCACCCCATCATTGAAACAGTTGTCATAATAAGCATTGCACTTAAAAAGCTCAATATATTTCTTTTATGTTTTCTTGTTTTTATCATATTTACCCCTCCATTTAAATCTAATTATTGTAAAAAAATAAAATGCAGAAAAGTAATAGAACTTTCTGCACCATTGCACTCACATATTCTTTATTATATTTAATCTAATTCAATAACTTATCTCATTAATTTCTACACAACTTACGAATGGCTTCAAAACAAACTTCTGAATTTTCATATATTTCATCCAGTGAGCAGAATTCATCATTTGCATGTGCCTGTTCAGCATTTCCAGGCCCTAAAATGATACATTTTGCATCAGAATGATTACCCAAAATCCCTGCATCACTCCATCCTTTAAAATATGTAGGTTCTACATTCTTCTTTAAAACATTGGATAATATATCCTGCATTGTAGTTACGAATTTATCATTAACATCTAAACTATATGGAGCATTTACCATTGATGCTCGAAGTTCAACCAGTGGCCTGAATTCAAATTTACAGCCATATTTTTCTGCTGCTATTTTAGCACATTCTATTACTTCATTATGTACTGATTCTAGACTTTCTTGTGGCAGCCAGCGGCGATCTAATTGAACTGAACATAAATCGGGAACAATATTAGGATCATTTCCTCCTTCAATTTTACCAACACATACAGAGCCTCTGCCTAATTCTTTATCAAATCTTGAATCAATAATAGGTTCTAACTTCTCTTGGATAATTTGGTTAAAATACGATGCGGCATAAATTGCATTTTTTCCTTCTTTTGGCGTACTTCCATGACAGGAACGACCTATCATTTTTACTTCCATCCATTCAAACCCTTTATGTCTAGTACATAAATCCATGCCAGTAGGTTCAGAAATCAATACATATTCTGGATTGAACCCGTTTTTGACCAAATGCTCTGTTCCACGCGAACACTCTTCTTCATCTATGACTCCTGCAAACATTACAGTATCATCTAGTTTTATTCCTGATCTTTTAATTGCTATTATAGCAGCTATAAAACTTGCAATTCCTCCCTTCATATCGCAAGAACCTCTTCCAAAAATACTGCCATTTTTAATAAACGGTTTATACGCATCATAATCCATATTAAATCCTGGAACAGTATCCACATGTCCATTCAACATTAATTTAGGTTTTTTAGTAAATTCACCACCTAAAAATGCATATACATTTGGTCTTTTAGGCAATACATAATCTAATTGAACTGGTATTTTTTCATTCTTTAAAATTTCTTCAATA
>NZ_CAKVKB010000205.1 GCF_934754915.1 uncultured Clostridium sp. | reverse complement strand
TATGTATACAAATCCAGCTTTAGCATTAGCGCTACGTTCTAACACATTTTCTTTATCTTTTTCTAGTTGCTTTAGCTTTTCTTCTAATTCTTTAACTTTATCAATATATAATTGCTTTTCTGTATCATTTGATGTTTTTTGTAAGTATTTCATTAATTTATTAATTTCATTTGTAAATTGAGCTTGATCCTTTTCGATTTTTTTCTTTTCCTGTTCAAGTTCTCTACGAACCTTTTCTTCTTCAACCATTTGAGCTTTAATTTCCTTTTGTTGCTCTATTTCTTGTTGACGTTTTAATTCATAAGTATAAACTAAGTTTAATTCCTTTAATTTTAGTTCTAATAATGGCTTGTTTAATTGTAATCCATCTACTTTAAATATTTTATTAAGACTTTCAAATGATTTACTTATTTTGTTTCTCATATTGTCAATATTTTTCACAGATATATTCATAAGAACATTATCACATTCAGTATTAAAGCATCTAATAATTTGCTTGATATTATTATTTATTACCGATTTACTAGAATCAGAAAAAACTGATACTGCACTGTTTGCTTTTATTAAATCTTTTTCTTGTAATTTAAGAAGAGCAATTTCATTTTTACAATCTTCAGAAGTTAAGCTATCATAATCAGAAAACTCATAATGTTTAAGAATAACATTTGAATTTAATAAATCATATTCACTTTGAAGTGCATTAAAATTTTTCATTAAAGAATCATATTCTTTAGTTAATGAATTTAATCTGTTATTGTGACTGTTTTCGAGATTTTTTGAAACTTGATTAAAATTACTTTGTAAATCCTGTGTTTTTTTATCAAATTCTTTTTGTAAATTTTGATTTTTAATATTAAATTCATTATCCAGTAAAACTATTTTAGTCTCTAACGTGTTTATAGCTCCATATTTATCAAATAGCTCTTTATCATATTTATATTGCAATACAGCTAGAACAATACCAGCGACTGGCAATACTAAGAATACTGGAACTGCAAATCCCAATATTGTAGGTGCAAAAAGTAAACAAATTACCCATGTGTTTAAGTACCATTTTTTTCTCATTTTAAAACCTCATTTCTTAATTTGAAATTATATATTAAATTTTAATTTTATATATTCTATTGGAACATTAAAATGTAATGCTAATTGTTCTATAGAATAGTTTTGTACTAAACATTTATCTAAAGAATCTACATCGATTAGCAAATCTGTAGCAAAAAGATTTGCTTCACGTTCAAATTTACCACGAGAATATAAAGTGTGGTCATGCAAGAAAAATGTAAAATCTGAACTATGTAAAATAGCATGTCCTAATTCGTGAGCCATTACCGCTCTTAAATCATAATCATCGACTATTCTTGTCATATTTAAAATAATGAATTTTCGTTTTAAAATTTTTTTAAATATTCCCTTAGGGGAATCAGTAGATAAATTTTTGTATTTTATAATCCCAAAACAGTTCAGACATTAAATCCAGCATTTCCTTTTTAGATTCTTCTGTAAATTCATCATCCATAAAGAAAGCTTCATTGGCTTTTTTCATTTCTTCAAGATATTGTCTTTTGTCTCTTGAAGTTACTCTAAATTTATCTGTATATTCTTTTGGAATGTTAATATCTATATCATTATTAAAAAATATATTAACAGGAACATTTAAAGCCTTTGCCAACTTTTCTAAAGTATCCATACGAGGATGCTTCGCTTTTCCGTTTTCTATATCGGATATTGTACTTGGTCCAACGCCACTAATTGATGATAGTTGTTTT
The DNA here is from genome assembly GCF_934754915.1 of uncultured Clostridium sp. Lineage (GTDB taxonomy): Bacteria > Bacillota > Clostridia > Clostridiales > Clostridiaceae > Clostridium. Next base: position 2,731 of record NZ_CAKVKB010000205.1, on the reverse strand, counting down.
AAGGTTAAATTGTTGGATTCTCTATTATTTCTTAATATTTCACCTATAGTATTCATAATTTATCACCTTTCTGTTTTCGGTTTACAGGAATATATTATCATTAAATTTCGGTAAAGTAAATAGTAAATTTCAGAAAAACGGAGAAAATTAAAGTAATGGAGAGTTATTTTTAAATAATAACCGTTTTTCCGAAAGAAAATATTTGCTTAAACGGAAAAACGGAAGTATACTAAAAACATCAATTACGGATTACCGTAAAAGGAGGACAAACTATGAAAAATAAAATTAAAGAATTTATATCTAAAAAAGGACTTAAAGTCATGTTTGTAATTGAAAAGGTTGGATTATCAACATCGTCTTTTTATGAAATTATGAACGGTAAAGCGGTTCCTAGTTTGAAAAATGCAAGAAAAATTGCGGATGTATTAAATGTTTCTCTAGATGAACTTTTTCCAAATGAAAAATTTGAATAATTAGTTAAGCTGTAGCAAATACGTAGGAAATACTAAACTCACTACAGGCTAAGAGAGTATTGTAATAATAAATAAAATATAAGGAGCTAATTAAGTATGGATAAGAAATTTCTAGAAGTATCACAAATTAAGGAGAGAAAATCAGAAAAGAAAGAAGAGATTTTAAAGATGAATGAAATTAAATTATTTGAAGGACAAGAAGTCAAAGTAAAAACTGATGAAGGAGCAACACTTATTAATTTAGTTCATGTAGCTAAGTGTTGTGGTTTAGTAGAAGTTAAAAAAGGAACTTCATATGTTAATTGGAAACAAGCAGGAGGAATTGTTAAAAAACTTAAAAAGATATTTTCGGAAGAACTTCCGAAAGAAATTCAAGAAGAAATCACCTACATATTAGATGAAATAGAAAATACAGATGATAGAAATTCTATTTACATGAGTAGTTGGTTAAGTAAGAGATTGGCAATAGAATGTCATAGCGATAAAGCCAATAGGTTTAAGAATTGGTTAGTAACACTTGATGAAGCTAGAGAAAATGGGAAACTTGCACAAGTTAATAAACTTCAATTAGACGAAAGTGTTGTTACCAACATGAATTTAATAGCACAGAATATGAATTTCATGAGTAAAGCAATAACTGGCATTAAGGAATATGTACAGGACAGTATACAGGCTAAGGACAAGCAGATAGATGATATTGCTAATTTAATAGGAATTAGAAGTAAAAATAAATCTGATTTAATACAGATTGTAAAAAATACTTTAGTAAAAAAATACAATCTAACTCACATTAATTCCAGTATGGAAGTTTACAAAAGAGCAAAATCAAAAATATTTAAGGAATTCAATGTTACTAAATGGGAAGATATTTCAGCAACTAAATATAATGCGGTACAGGCTTTTATTGAAGAATGTTTATAAGAAAGGAATGATATGTATGAAACTATATCAGAGTGAAGAAATGAATAGGTATCAAAGAGAAAAATTAAGAGATTTAAATTTGCCAACTGCTATTTTAGAAAATAGTGTAAATCAAATATGTGAGGTATTAAAGAAGCATGACTTGTCATTAAACCAATCTGATTATGTACTTGATGAAGTTAGAAAAGCTTTAATGAATAAGCCTTTGTGGTCTGCTCCCTTAAAATCGGAATAATATAATAAATCAAATATTGGAGGAATAGAAATGGATAAGTTGTTAGAAGATCTAACTAAAAATATGGAAGTGATTAGAGCTGAAAATATTAAGTTAAAAAGAGAAAATGATGCGCTTAAGGAACTTGTAAAGATACAAGAAAATTGGACAGGTATAAGAGAAGGGTATTTATTACCTATTCTTAGAAAAAAGTATGGAACTAGATGTGAAGTTTTATACGGCCCTCTATTAACCCATATTGGAAATGTAGTGAAAGCTTTTTTGGGCGTACATAGGTTTACTGAAATAAATGAAAGTAACTATAAAGAAGCTAAAGAAATAGCTGTTGCATTTATGAATACTTTCTGTGAATTTGAATGGTCTTATTTGCATGAGATGGAAATGTACTATAAGAGCAAAGGAATGATATAGAGAGTAGTAACCAAATTGAATAAATCTGCATACAATAGACATCAGAAATGGGGGAATTGATATGTCAAAGATTAAAGAACCTGAATGGGAATTCATATTTGATAATGAACCTGATGAAGAAGTAGTGGAAGAATTTCATAAAAGTTTAGCACAGATTTATATAAACAAATATGGTGCTAATAATATGAGAAGAGTTTTAGAAGTACTTCAACAACAAAATTCATAAGATAAACAGGCTGAGAAGCCTTGGGTATCAGCTCAACATAACTATAAAAAAGTAAAGGAGAATATAAAGATGAAATCAACAGGAATGATAAGAAGGATTGATACTTTAGGAAGAATAGTAATTCCTAAATCAATCAGAAAAAGTTTAGGACTAAAAGACCAAACTGCAACAGAAGAAGGTACTGCATTAGAAATTTTCGTGGATGGAGAACAGCTTATATTTAGAAAGTATGCTCCAGGGTGTATATGCTGTGGTGAAGCTTCAAACTTAAGAGAGGTTAAGGGTATTATGTTTTGTCCTGAATGTATTAGAAAGATTGCAGCTATTAACAATGAATCTAATAAGATAAATATTTAGGGATGTGGTCATATGTATGCCAAATGCAAGTGTGGCAAAGTATGGAATGTAAGTATAAAAGCTGAAATTCCTAAGGATGGATATAAATGTCCAGTATGTAGAAGTAAA
>NZ_CAKVKB010000204.1 GCF_934754915.1 uncultured Clostridium sp. | reverse complement strand
AGCTTAGAGGTAGTTCACATTAAAGGATTAAGATCATAACTAAAAGATGAAATACTTTAGTTAATAGAATATTTAAGTAATATATGTTTTCCCCACTTGTGGGGAAAAGTTTTAGGAATAGATAATTTACAAGATAATGCTCATCAGTCAGAATTTCCAACGTCTCATTATCATGGAATTACTGTTACTATTGATTTTTCCATGGTTACAAGTGAGATGGAAAATGTACTGGAATTATTGAATGTGGATTTACATCATATAAGAGAGCTTTCTCAAATGCATGATTTTATGATTATCCGGGCAAATTCTAGTATAGAGCATATTTTTTCAGAACTATATACAGTTCCTATAAAAATCCAGCATGGTTATATTCGGGTTAAGATTTTGGAACTGCTTCTTGTACTGACTGAACTGAATTCTTTGGAAAGTAAGCCAAGCCATAATATACATTTTTCTGAAATGCAGATCAAGATTATATGGTTACAGGTAAGCTTTATGGCAAGGAAGCCGTTGAAGCCTATGCAGATGGTAATGGTGTCTATGATTGTGATTTCACGCAAGGTGTAAGAACATTGGAATTTGATGGCTCTGCTTCTAAAATCAAAGGTTATGATGTTAATGGAAACAAGCTGTTTGAACATAAATATCATTATATTGGAATGGAGGAAGTTCGTGGCTTGTATGAGTATGAAAGCGATGATGATGATTCTGGAGAGTTCACTTATTTTTGTATCGCTCCTGATACATCTGACACAACTTATCATATTGAGTTTCGATATGGCAGCGACTTAGATCAATTGGGAAAGTATGATGCTGGTGATTATGCATACTGGCTTGCTGCTGGTATTTCCACTGAATATGATCAGACTATGGTTGAGAACTGCATCAAGCTTTTCTGCACTGAAAATTTGTCTTAATAGACAAAGATTAACATAAAAAATATCACATAATTCATGAATAAGATGAATTGTGTGATATTTTTTTGTGCGTAAATAAAATGTCTAATTGGATAATAGTAGTCCAAATGGAATTGAGGAAAATTTAAGGCTGGGATAAGATGATTATAGAAAAGGTAATAAAAATTCTGTTTATATTGAAAATGATTATTATTATATAGAAGCGTTGATAATGTATATTACAAGGTTGAAATTATATTTAATATTTATCTGCTCTATATAAATGATATTTCTAAAGAAAGAGAGTGAATAAAATGAAAAAGAAAAACTGGATATCAAACCTTATGGTTTATGCAGCATATTGCAGAGGAAAAATAATTTTATCAGTAGTCTTTTCAATCATAAGTATATTATGTGGACTTATACCTTATGTTTCAGTTTATAAGATTATTCAAGAGTTTATAAGCAATTCTATCTTGCAAAGATAATCTGTTTTGCAATATCAACATCTTTGTCACATATATCAGCATATGAGATATTGGAGAGATTAAGAATTCAAGTTGTTGATAAATTTATTAAAGCACCTCTCGGAAGTGTAATGTCTAAAAGTATTGGTGAGATAAAAAATATGATAGTTGATAAAATTGAAAATATTGAACCGCCACTTGCACATATGATTCCTGAATTTACAGGAAATGCAGTTCTTCCTATTACCATATTCATATTTTTAATATTGCTTGACTTTAAAATGGCATTAGCATCAATAGTTACAATTCCATTAACAATTATTCCTTTTGTAATTCTAATGAAACAAAGCAGCAGTAAATTTGATAAATATATAGAATCAGGAAATTATGTAAGCAGTGTAATCGTAGAATATATTGAAGGAATACAAGTTATCAAGGCATTTGGCCAGACTGGAAAGTCGTATGAAAAATTTGAAACTGCTATTACAGATTACAGGGATTTTATACTTGACTGGTTTAGAAGTACATGGATAACTATGAAATTATGTTTTGCATTATTGCCATCAACTCTTCTTGGTACAGTACCTATGGGGTTATATCTATACACAAAAGGGGAATTAGATCCTTCACAAGTTTTATTATGTTCTATGCTTTCTATGTCTATGGTAGGATCCCTTGCAAAGATAGAAGTATTTGGAAATGAAATGAAAAAGATGTCATTTATGGTTAATGAAACTCAGAGTTTCTTAGATATGAAGGAACTCCCTGAACCACAAAAAGAAGCAGAGGTTTTAAATTATGATGTAGAACTGGATGATGTACATTTTTCTTATGATGAGACTGATGATAAGGAAGTGTTAAAGGGAATTGATTTGAAACTGCCTAATGGGACATTTACAGCATTGGTTGGACCATCTGGGGGAGGAAAGTCAACAGTTGCAAAACTTATAGCAAGATTCTGGGATGTAACATCTGGAAGTATAAAGATTGGCAACGTAAATGTTAAAGATATGCCTCTTTCACAGGTTTCATCATTAATAAGCTTTGTTACTCAGGACAATTTCCTTTTCAATTGTTCCCTTCTTGAAAATATAAGAGTAGGTAATCCTAATGCAACTGATGAAGAAGTTTATAAAGCAGCAAAAGCAGCACAATGTGATGAATTTATAGATAAATTAGAAAATGGATATAACACTATGGCTGGAGAAGCAGGAAAATCCTTGTCAGGAGGAGAAAAGCAGAGAATTGCAATTGCAAGAATGATATTAAAAAATGCTCCAATTGTAATATTGGATGAAGCAACAGCTTTTACTGATCCTGAAAATGAGCATAAGATTCAAAAGAGCATTGGAGCTCTTACAAAAGGAAAAACAATACTTGTAATAGCTCATAGATTGTCAACAATAAAAAATGCAGATAATATTGTGGTTCTTAAGGATGGAAGAATTGAGGCACAGGGAACACAAGATGAATTATTAGAAAAATGCCCTCTTTACCTTAAGATGTGGAAAGCACATATTGGTGCCAAAGCATGGGCAGTATCAAAGAGACAAGCAATGGAAAAGAAAGAAATAGATAAAACAACATTAAATAAATCAGTATGTTAAAAGGAAGTGAATACATATGTTTAAGACTGTAAAGAGAATCATTGAATGGTGTGGGGACTTTAAAAGCAGATTATATATAGGATTTGTATGTTCGTTTTTCTCAACATGGTTTGTCGCAGCTCCAGTAATGATTGCTGCATATACAATAGGAATGATTATTGATGATGCCAGAGGAAAAGCAGTGTTTGATAAAAAATGGATTTTATTTTCAATAGGATTGATAGCAGCATCAATATTCTGCAGATTTCTTTTGGATTATATACGAGCAAGATTTCAGGAGAGCATAAGTTTTGAACTTGTGGCAAGAGATCGTCTTGCTATAGGCGATATTTTAAAGCGTGTTTCTCTTGGATATTTTGAAAGAGTGAATACAGGTGAAATATTAAATGCTGTAACAACTGGACTTGGAACTCTTGAATCAATGGGAATAAGAATGATAGATACTATTGTAGGTTCATATATAAACTGTTTATGCATGTTTTTATTTATCGCATTTTTCAATCCTTTTGTGTCACTTATAATACTTCTCGGAGTAGGATTATCATTTATATTTCTTATTGGAATTTCTAATAAGAGTACTCAATATGCACCTATATCAGCAAAAGCAAATAAAGATTTATCAAATGCTGCAATCGAATATGCCAGAGGACTTGCTGTAGTAAAATCCTTTGGACAATCAGGTGCCTCAGTTGCTTCTATGAAGAAAGCATGCAGAGACAGCAGAAATATAAATGTTAAAATTGAACTTGGTTTTAATAAGAATAATTGTGCACATATATATTCATTAAAACTTGCATCAGTTGGACTTGTGGCAGCAGCTTCATACCTTGCATTAAAAGGTTCTATGCCTTTTCCTGTAATGATTATGTTTTGTATGTTTTCATTCCTGATTTTTGAAGGAGTTGAATCCATAAGTGATTCAGCACATGTTATGGGGATAATTGAGAATGCAATGGATGAACTTGACAAATTAAAGAGTGAAAAGTTTATAGATGAAGATGGAAAAGATATTAAACTTGATAATTTTGATATAGAATTTAAAGATGTTTCATTTGGATATGGAAAAAGAAATATAATAGATGATGTGAATTTTGATATTAAAGAACATTCAGTAACAGCAATTGTAGGACCTTCAGGAAGTGGTAAAACAACTTTATGCAATCTTTTAGCAAGATTCTATGATGTAAATAGTGGAGAAATAAGAATAGGAAATCACAATATTAAAGACTTGACATGTGAAAGTTTATTATCAAATATGGCAATGGTATTTCAGAATGTATATCTATTTAATGATACAATAGCCAATAACATTGCATTTGGAAAAAGTGATGCAACTAAAGAAGAAATTATTGAAGCAGCTAAAAAAGCTTGCTGTCATGATTTTATAATGGAACTTCCAAATGGATATGATACAGTAGTTGGAGAAGGTGGTTCTTCACTTTCAGGAGGACAGAAACAGCGTATATCAATTGCAAGAGCAATGCTTAAAGATGCACCAATAATAATACTTGATGAAGCGACAGCTTCTATTGATCCTGAAAATGAACATCTTATTCAATCAGCAATATCAGAACTTACAAAAGGTAAA
>NZ_CAKVKB010000203.1 GCF_934754915.1 uncultured Clostridium sp. | reverse complement strand
TTTGATTATAAGAGTAATACCTGTTATTATATTCAAAACATTATGATGCATGAAAATCTTAGAAAGTTTAACCAATATGTTGAAAGATCGGATGAGTTATTCGATAATACAGATTCAGAATATGTTAAGCTGATTTTAAGAAAGATTTTTCGTAAACATTGCTTAGATAATACTGTGTTATATAGAGGTGAAGGACAAAAATATATCGATAAGTATTTAGGATGTAAAAATATAGTTGCTTTACGTCTTACCCACAGTAAAAAAGATTAGTGGACGTTATACTGGTCCTGCCCCAGTTGGTCGTTTAATTTGATAAGATTACGACCTAACTTATCAAAAATATAATTATGTCATCTTGCCACATTGATAACGTCCACCACCTTATATATACTCAAAAAACTTAATTTTTATACTCGTCAACTTCCGATAATGCAAAATTATCGGAACATTGGAGGAGATACAATGAGTAGCATATTTGATAAAAAGCAAATGACCGAAGAAGATATAAAATTAAACTTCATCACACCGGCGATAAAGGCAAAAGGCTGGGGCGGTAAAATCACGATGGAAACAAAAATTACCGACGGACGAATCAATCTGAAAGGTAATATCGCTTCCAGAGAAGCGCCGAAAAAAGCCGATTATATTTTGTATCTTAATAGCGCAAATCCGCTTGCCGTGGTGGAAGCAAAGGATAATAACCACAGCATTTCTTTCGGTATGCAACAGGCAAAATTATACGCTGAAATGCTGGACGTTAAATTTGCTTACAGTTCTAACGGCGACGGTTTTCAGGAATTCGACTTTTTGACCGGCACCGAGCGCGAAATAACGCTTGAAGAATTTCCTACTCCCAATGAATTATACGCAAGATACAATGCCGAAATAAACGACGGTAGCGGGTTGTCAAAGACGGAATTGTCCTTTATCAATCAACCGTTTTATACAAGTCAGACGACATATCCTCCAAGATATTACCAAAGAAACGCCGTAAACCGCACATTGGACGCAATCGCAAAAGGCAAAAATCGTCTGTTGCTCGTTATGGCTACCGGCACAGGTAAAACCTACACCGCTTTTCAGATTGTATATCGTCTTTTGCAAACGGGCGCTAAACAAAAAATCCTTTATCTTGCTGATAGAAACAATCTTATCGACCAGACAATCGGCGGCGATTTCAAACCGTTGGAAAAAGTAATACATAAAATCAATTTCCTTAAGGACGACCGCACGACAATCGCATCGTATCAGGTCTATTTTTCGCTGTATCAGCAACTCGCAGGCAACAAAAAAGAAGATGATGACGAAAGCGACGAAGAAGTGCTTGCAAGGTACAGCAAACTTTTTGATAAAGACTTCTTCGATTTAATTATCGTTGACGAGTGTCATCGCGGCTCGGCAAAAGAAAACAGCCGTTGGCGTAAAATTTTGGAATACTTTTCTTCTGCCACACAAATCGGTATGACCGCCACGCCGAAAGAAACGCAGTCGATTTCCAACATCGACTATTTTGGCGAGCCTATTTATATTTATAGCCTTAAAGAAGGCATTGCCGACGGATTTCTTGCTCCGTTCAAGGTTATCAACGTAAAATCCGATATCGGCGACGGTTGGAGACCGAGAAAAGGACAAGTCGATATTTACGGCTATGAAATAGAAGACCGCATTTACAACAACAGTGATTTTGACTATAAAATTATTATTCAGGACAGAATCGATATGGTTGCGCGAGAAGTTACTAATTACCTCAAAGCAACCGACCGTATGGCGAAGACTATCGTTTTTTGTGCCACCGAAGATGCCGCCGAGCGTATGCGCGTTGCTCTCACCAATTGCAATGCCGATATGATTGCAAAAAATTCCGATTATGTGGTGCGCATTACGGGCAGCGACGATTACGGCAAAAGCAAACTGGACTATTTTATCTCTGTTTCAGTACAGTACCCTGTAATTGCGACGACTTCAAAATTGCTTTCGACCGGCGCCGACTGTAAAATGGTAAAGTTGATTGTTTTAGACGAAATGATTAACTCTATGACGGAATTCAAGCAAATTATCGGTCGCGGTACACGAATCAGGGAGCAGGACGGAAAGACGCATTTTATGATAATGGACTTCCGCGGCGTTACAAGACTGTTTGCCGATCCCGATTGGGACGGTCCTGTGGAACAAGATGAAAATTTTGTACACGTTACTCCATCTGATCCGCCGAGCGGAACAGTAATAGATACTCCGCCGACTCCGCCTATGCCGCCAAAACATAAATGGGTTGTCGATAATCGCGGTTGCAGAGTTCAGGTCTTGCAAAAAGTCGTGTCTATTTACGACGTAGACGGAAAACTGTTGCGACAGGAAAGCATTATCGACTACACCAAAGCAAATATTTTCGGCGAATTTGCAACGTTAAGCGATTTCATTTCGTCGTGGAGCGCGGAAGAAAAGAAAGAAAAAATTTACGAGTTATTCTTGCAAAAGGGCATTGACCTTGACCAAGTAAAAGCAGACGAAAATATGTCCGACGTGGATGATTTCGATTTTATTTGCCACGTTGCTTACAATCAAAAGCCGCTCACAAGGAAAGAACGTGCTGAAAACGTTAAAAAACGGAATGTTTTCGGTAAATATGGCGAAGCAGCGCGAGAAGTTTTGAATGCGCTTCTCGATAAGTATGCCGACAGCAGTATATACGAAATCGAAGATACCGATGTGCTGAAACTCGATCCTTTCACTAAGTTCGGCAAGCCTTCAAAAATCGCCCAACTTTTCGGTGGCAAAGAAGGTTATCTCGAAGCAGTCAGACTATTAAAACAAGAAATTTACAAGGCGGTAGCATAACAAATGAGTAACGTATCTGGATTTGTCAAAAGAGTAAGAGATATTATGCGCAACGACGCGGGTATCAATGGCGACGCGCAAAGAATAGAACAGATTGCCTGGATGCTGTTTTTGAAAGTGTATGATAGCCAAGAGAACAACTGGGAAATGGACGAAGATCCTTATAAATCCATTATTCCCGATCAATGCCGTTGGCGTAATTGGGCACACGACGAAAGCGGGAAAGGTTTAACCGGAGACGCACTCCTTGATTTCGTCAATAATAAATTATTCCCCGTATTAAAGGGCAAAGACATCAAAAATTCAGACGGCGAAGTCATTATCAAAGGTATTGAAATATCAACCGATACCCCGATAAAGAAAGCAATCGTAAGAACTACCTTTGAAGATGCGAACAACTATATGAAGGACGGCGTTTTACTCCGTCAGGTCATTAGCGTTATCGACGAATTGGATTTGAGCGATTATAACGAAAGCCACGCATTTGGAGAAATCTATGAAACTATTTTGCGCGAATTGCAAAGCGCAGGTGCTTCGGGTGAGTTTTACACTCCCCGTGCCGTTACCGATTTTATGGCAAAAATGATAAATCCGCAAATCGGCGAACACGTTGCGGACTTTGCTTGCGGTACGGGCGGATTTTTAACCAGTTGGTTGAAAGAATTGGACAAAAAGAAAACTTCTACCGATGACGTAGAAGCCTATGAAAATTCCGTTTACGGTATTGAAAAGAAACAGTTTCCGTATATGCTTTGTGTAACAAATCTTTTGTTGCACGATATCGATATGCCGAGAATTTATCACGATAATTCGCTCCTTCGCGACGTTCTGGACTACACGGATAAAGACAAATTTGAAGTGGTTCTTATGAATCCCCCTTATGGCGGAAACGAAAAGGCGGACGTAAAAAATCACTTTCCGTCCGATTTGGCAAGCAGTGAAACGGCTGATTTGTTTATGTCCGTCATTATGTATCGTTTGAAAGATAACGGGCGGGCGGCGGTTATTCTTCCCGACGGATTTTTGTTTGGTACGGATAACGCGAAAGTTGCTATCAAAAAGAAACTGCTGTCGGAATTTAATCTTCATACGGTAATTCGTATGCCGCACAGCGTTTTTGCGCCGTACACTTCTATTACGACGAATATTTTATTCTTCGATAAAACCGGCGGAACGAAGGAAACGTGGTTCTATCGCCTTGATATGCCCGAAGGTTATAAAAACTTTTCCAAAACTAAGCCTATGAAGTTGGAACACTTCCAACCTGCTATGGATTGGTGGAACAACCGTGAAGAAATCATCGTTGACGACGCGCCCAAAGCAAAGAAATACACTTTGCAGGAAATCGTAGATAACAATTATAATATCGACCTTTGCGGTTATCCGCATGAAGAAGAAGAAATTCTCGCTCCGCAAGACTTAATCAATAATTACCGTGAAAAGCGTGCCAGTTTGGATGCTGATATTGATAGAGTTCTCGGGGAAATTATGGCGCTTTTGGGTGGTAAAAATGAAGGCTGAACAATTAAGAAAATCCATACTTCAATTAGCAATTCAGGGTAAACTCGTTCCGCAAGATCCTGCCGACGAGCCTGCTTCCGTTTTGCTTGAACGTATCCGCGCAGAAAAGCAACGCCTGATAAAAGAAGGTAAAATCAAAAAAGATAAAGGCGATTCCGTCATCTTCAAAGGTGATGATAATTGCTATTATGAGAAGACGGGTTCGGAAGTCAAAAATATTACCGATGAAATACCGTTTGATATACCTGATTCT
>NZ_CAKVKB010000202.1 GCF_934754915.1 uncultured Clostridium sp. | reverse complement strand
CCCCGCTCAGGAAATATTGCTAAAATGGAACATCTAATGCATTTGATATACTCTCAATTGTAGATGTGTAATTGAAAGAAAGTATCATATCTCCATCTTCAAATAACCATTCATCATCATTTGATAGCTATGCTATATCTTGTTCAGCCGTATGTATCATATCTGATAGCGATTCAAATATTGCTCTTTTTAAACTATCAACATATTCTTCGACATTTGTAATTACACCGTCTCTATCATATTCATGTTCCGACATATAATCAGGACTTTGAACTTGATTCTCCTCTATTTGCTCTAATTCTATATAAGCCATATCTTGTTCAAAGTTACTCCATAAAACATTATAATTCTCAAAAATCTCTGCTGCATTATTTGTTTCATTATATATATCTTTATCTTTAAGAATGTTTACAAAATCTGATAGTTTTGTTTTCAATTTATAATGCAAATCAAGCCCATTTCCAAATATGTATAATTTCCCCATTTTTAATCTATCTTTCCATTTTCAATAATATATAGCTTAGATCATTCTCATAATCCCTAGCAAAATATTTTCGTTTATTAATAATTTTATAAATCATAGGCGCAATACAATAATACATAACTATAAAAATTGATAAAATAGCTAATACAATTATAATAATATATGTAGCTGTAACAATATCAGATTTATTCGTTATAATAGATATATATCCGATAATTATTGGAAATATTAAGGATGAACTAACCTTTCCCACCTTAAACTTCTCATTTTCGTTCTGATAATATTTTTTACTTTGATCAATTAGCCACAAAACATCTTTTTCAGTATACATATTTAATTCATCTAATCTCTTGATATATTCATTTATATGATTGCTCTCGTATTCTTTTAAATATTCTATATTATTGTTTTTCCACTTTTTATTATTTGAAATAACGATAACTCCCATCACAATATACAAAGACACAATAGCAAATAACTCAAAAAATATATAACCTATTGTCTTATTTATTTGATACAATATTGTTGCTACAAGCACTAAAAAGCTAAAAGAAATCAGTATTACTAATTGCACCATCTCACCTTTAGATAAATCTTTTAATTTTCTGGTGTCTTTACATAAAATATTATTAATATAATCTGATAAAAAATATGAGTACATATTACTTCTTTGATTAATAAACTAATCAAATTCTCCTTTCTACAAAATCAAGTCTAAAATCCTTTTTCAGATTTTCATTTTACTACGCTCCAATTTTTCTCACTAATATACTATCTTTAATTTTCTTAACAACACCACATATCACACTATTAAAAAAATTCAACCTCAGTATGATTAATCAAGAAACTCCAAGCATAAATCCTTGTTCAGCTCCATAATGATATTTTTTTGAAGCATCATATAATTCAATGATTTACACATATTCTTCTTTCAGAGTCAAACGAATTTGAATTCTCTCACCCAACAAACATAATTACATCAACATCAAACCTTCCACCATCGCACTCCATAACCATAGTTCCATCATATTTCTCAACTATTCTCTTTATATTATCCAAGCCAAGCCCGTGGTTTTCGCCTTTTCTGCTCACAATATTTCCATCTACTCTCTTTACATTGCCTTCAAATAGATTAGATATGGAAATGTGTAGCATTCCAGCATTATACTTTAGACTGAAGTCTACTTGTGTTTTACTGATAGCATTTTCTAAGGCATTATCAAGTAAATTACCCAGCACAATATTTACATCAAATATATTTATTTCAAGATTCTCTGGTATAGCAACTGAAACCTCCAGTTTCAGGGATTTGTTTGCATATTTTTCTGCATAATAATTAAGGATTCCATCAAATGCTTCGTGTCCGGTATTGTACATATTCTGAGCATTTAATATCTCGTTATTCATCTGATAAAGATAATCCTTTGCCTGCTCTACCTTATTCTTTGTAAGCAAGTCGTTGATTTCTCTTATATGGTGCTTCATATCATGCCTTACCCCGCGAAGCTTTCTGCTATTGTCAATATCATTTCTTATCTGCTGCTCATATATGTTCATTTGCTGCTTTAATTCCAGATTTTCGCTTTCATATATAAAGCGAACTAGCATCGACATATAAAAAATGTACAGCATTATATTAAAAAGTAAAACGATAACACTAATAGTTATAACTGCTTCCCTTGAAACAGTCATATCCTTATATACAATATAAAGGGCAGCAATACTTAAAAGTGCTGAAAATAGTAGTAAATACCATTGTCCTGATAAATCAATCTTACCATTTTCCTTAAAAATCTTTTTAATGCAAATTACCACAATATAAAAGAAAATTACTGATATAAAGGAACTTATAATTTCATAGTTGTTGGAATCAGGTGCTTCATATAATAAAAATGAAGCCAGTAAATCTATCACAAACATGATTCCATAAACCATAATGCTCAACAGTAATTTCTTTTTTAACTGTCCAACAAAACCCGTAGATAAAAAAACAATTCCAACAATAGTTACAAACAAATTAATCAAGACATTATGAAATACAAGATAACTAAATAGTGTAACAGCATAGGTAATAATGCTATTAAATACATTACATTTTACCGACCTAATCTCTAGAAAGGTTTTCAAATATTCTAAAATAATAAAAACTCTTATTAACTCTGTAATACTAGAAACTATCACATCTTCAATTTGATTCATCCGTTACCACCCTTACTTTTATTGTATTCTATTATTTTTATACTAAAAGTATTCTTATATTTTCTTCCTATACTTATACAGTCACCATTATCCATTATGCATGAGTCCTTTTTACATAAACTTATATGTCTAAGATTTATCACAAATGATTGTGCAACCAAGGCAAAACTAAATGGTAGATTCTCAATAATTTCGCTAATTTTGCCCACAAATTCTTTATTAGTTCCATCACTACATATTATCTTTATATGCTTTCTGTCACTTTCAAAATATACAATATCTCCAAAGTGAATTTTATTTTTAATCTTATTATACTCATATGTAAAATATCTATTATCATGTTCATCTAATTCTAATAATTTTGAAACATTATTAATAACCTTATCTCTTTCTATAGGTTTGACTATAAAATCGTATGGATGAACCTTAAATAACTCCATGGCATAATTAGTTTTTGAAGAAACATATATAATATGCATAGTCTCATTCTTCATATCATTACGAATATATTCTCCCACATGAACACCATTTTTTCCAGGCATTTCTATATCTAAAAATAACAGGTCAATTTTCACTTTAGTTGGAACATCTCTAATAAAACTTTCTGCACTATTCCAAATATTTATATGAATATCTAAACCCGATATTTTAGAATAATCTTTCAAAATATTTTCTAACTCAGAACATGTTGAATTCTCGTCATCGTATATACCTATCTGATAAACCATTATCTAATCCTCTCACTTTGTTTTCAATAAATCCAATCAATACTAGAGTAGCGACTATTATCATTGAAACAACAATTATTTCGCTCCAATATGTATTCTCACTAACTAATAATATCACAAATACTAAAACTTCCAAACTTAAAGATATTCTAACTTTTTTACCCAGATGCTTCTTTTCTGAAATTGATAATTCGTTATTAGCATTGTCTACTGGAGCCAGAAAAAATATAACTAAAATTGCCGCCACACATAAAACTAACTGAATTACACCATTCATTAAGCTATGCTTTATAAATAATAAACAGGTTCCATATATTAGGCATGATATGATAACACAAACTCTTTGACTTTTTGCATGATATCCACCTGCATATTGTCTTAGCACAATAATTGAAGCTAATAATAAAATTCCTGTTGGCAACATGCCAAACAACGCAGCGATAACTACTGCAACAATTAATGAAATACTGGTCGTTATCATCATACTTATTCCAAAATTTGTTATCTCTTTTTCGCTTTCATCAACATCTGCGATACTTTCAAAACTTTCATTTGTATTCATTTTTTACTTTATTCCTCTTTACTATCCGATATGATTTTTCCATCAACAATTGAAATAATTCTTTTTGTCTTTTTTGCTATTTCTAAATCATGCGTTACAATTATTACTGTCTTTCCTTGCTCATTAATAGTTTTTAAAATATCAAGAACCTCCTGACCGGTCTTTTGATCTAAAGCTCCTGTAGGCTCGTCCGCTAATAGTATTTTTGCATCAGTAACAAGTGCTCTTGCTATAGCAACTCTCTGTTGCTGACCACCTGACATTTTCCCTGGAAGCTTATTTTTCTCTTCAATAATTCCCAAGTTCTCAAGCTGCTCGTTAATTATTTTCTTTCTTTGCTTCTTCTTTATGTTATTAGCAAGCAATGGAAGTTCAATATTTTCATAGGCTGTATAATAATCCATCAATGCAAAATGTTGAAATACAAATCCAATATTTTCTTTTCTAAATTTGTGAGTGTCTGATTTATTCAATGCCGACACTTCTATATCATTCACATAGTATTTTCCTTCAGTCACACTATCCATACATCCTAAAATATTAAGAAGCCTGCAATCCACATAACTATATCATCTTTTATATTTATCTTTTTTATTCAAAGTAATACAGATAAACATCCTCTAAATCGATATCATCATCCGTTAAAATAGCCTCCTCAGGAAGCTCATCT
>NZ_CAKVKB010000201.1 GCF_934754915.1 uncultured Clostridium sp. | reverse complement strand
TAAGTCCATCACGTTTAATGTTTGCACGATTAGTCATTGCCATATTTATATCCTCCAATTAAGCACCTTAATTATATCATTTTTCGGTGACAATTGACAGAAAACAAAGGCCATAAGGCCACAATATTTGCTTAATTGGAGTGTGGACACTTACAACATTAACTATATTATCACATACTATTCAATTTTAAAAGAAAAGACTGTTAACATTTAGTTTGTCAACAGTTTGAATACCTAAAGGTTTTTTTTGATTATATGTAAGAGTTCAAATTGAAAAAATATTTAAATACGTACTATCTACAAATGTATTATCATTTATTATCAATAATAGATATTAAGGATCATTTATGAATGTACAGATATTGTAAATATTATATAATGACAGACTAATAAAGGTAGATGTTTTACATGTCTTTGAGTATAAGATAAGCGATAAATAGTATTAATTAAAATATTTATAGGTTACTTAGAGAATAGTTAGTTTAGTGACAAAGATTAACTAATTTTTTAAATACCCATAAACTACAGGTATACTATTAACATGTTTTGAATAAGATCCTTTTTAGATAATGTTCGAAAGAACAGGCAAAGATTAAAAAGACTGTTTCCTGCAGATTATAGGTATTCAAAATTGGATTTATTAATTTAGATTATAATGAATAGTCAAAATAGAAACTAAGAATTTTGTGCAGAGAAAAGTTCATTAGTGCTATAAGAAAAATTATTAAGAAACTATAGATTATAATATTAAATGTGAGTTCTTATCGTGAGTTAAGAGTTTTATTCTTAGTAGTTATAAGGAGTAGTAATCCATAAGCGAAAAGGTAGTATAGCGATGAGAAACATAACATTTTTTAGAGAGGAGAAATGGGTATGGAATATAGTTGATATATTATAATTTATACTTTTGCTTTGAAGCAATTTTAAAAGAAGTAATGCTTATATAAAAGGTTGAAGGGGATTATGAAGTGTTAATAATATTAAAATTGTTTAAAACTATTATCGGAAGGGGATTAATAATATGAAAATGAAAAAGATTGGCAGTTTATTGTTAGCTGTTGCATTGGTTTTTTCTTCTGTTTCTATGGCGTCTGCTATTGGAGATAGTACTATTGATACAGATACGACAAAAGATATGGAGTCATATGCAACAAAATTAAGTGTAAATAAAATTAAAAAAGCTGATTTGGCTTTTGTTATTGATTCTACTGGATCTATGGGAGATTATATAGGCTCGGTAAAAAGAAACCTAACAGAGTTTATGAAATATTTAAAATCAAAAAAAATTGATTTGAATATTTGTCTTGTTGATTATAAAGATATTACAAATGATGGACCAGAATCTTCAGTATTACATAGTTTTGGTGGTAATGCGTGGACAAGTGACATAAAGAAAGTTGTAACAGAATTTGATAGAATTAATGTGGATGGAGGTGGAGATACACCTGAAACGCCAACAGATGGATTTAGAAAGCTTCCAGGCATTGAATCATGGAGAGATGATGCACAACATTTTGTCTTTTTGTTAACTGATGCAAATTATAAGGGACGAGATGACGATAAGAGACTTTATAACATGGATGAGTGGGCTGGTGCATTTCGTAAAATAGGTATGCATACAACTGTAGTAAGCTTGCCAAAATATGAGAAAGATTATAAAGACTTGTATACTTTAACAGGTGGAAAATTTATAGATATTAGTTCGTCTGATTACTATAAACTGATGATAGATATTGCAGATTGGATTGAAGAGTCTTTAAAAGATACTGATGGAGATGGTTTGCCAGATGCTTGGGAGATAAATGGTGTTGACACTAATGGCGATGGTAAAATGGATTTGGATTTAAAGTCTATGGGTGCTGATCCAAATATACCAGATATTTTTGTGGAAATAGATTGGATGTATCGTCCAAGAGCAGAAGGTAATTTATTCGGCCACAAATATGAGAAACAAAAAGAAATTAATCTAAAACCATCATCTAAATCAATGAAAATAGTATATGATCAATTTAAAAATCATGGTATTAATTTGCATATAGATGCAGGCTCAGACTCTGTTGACTATGTAACAGGAAAAAAATGGGGTTCTTTATCAGGTGGAAATGTTCTTGAATATCAGAAAAATATAGAATTAGGAAAATATTATGAAAACTGGAACAAATATGCTTTAGATAATTTTTCGCGTAATAGATGGAATGTTTTTAGATATGCGATGTTCATAAATAAATTTGATGGACGCACTTGGAGTGGCATAAGTGAAGCAATTCCAGGACAATTCTTGATAGTTGCCGATGTAAATGGAGGAGTAAGTTCAAATGACACAAAACTTGCTGGAACATTTATGCATGAATTAGGGCATACGCTAGGTTTAAAACATGGTGGAGACGAGGATTTAAACCATAAAGCAAATTATTTGAGTGTTATGAATTACAATTATCAATTCTCAGGATTATTGGGGACAAATGAGGTCAACTATTCAGAATATGAATTACCAGAAATAAACGAAAGCGATATTGATGAAAGAAAAGGCGTGGATCCATACAGTGTAACTAAAGGACAAAAACTTGGAGTTAAGTGGTTCTACAGAAATTTACTGTTTTATATTAAAGAAGGCACTGCTAACTCGATTGCTGGAAAATCTATTGATTTTAATAAAAATGGTGATGATAAGCAAACAGGTCTTAAAATCGATTTAAATGATGATGGTAGTAAAAAAGAAATACATAAGAAATCAATTAAAGATTGGCAGCATCTTTCATATAAAGGTGGATGTATAGGGAATTATGGCGCAAAAGATGAATCAGATACATTAATTACTAAGCATCCAGAGTACGATGAGTCTCTTAAGGAAATGACATATGAAGAAGCTATTAATAAGGGATTGGTAGGTAATCCGGGAGATTGTGAAATTGGCGAAATAGGTCCAAAAACTATTTATTCAAACATTAAAAATGAAAAATTGATTATAAAAGTTAATAATTTAGGTGTAGAGAAGGTAATTCCAACAATAAGAGTTAAATCAAAAGTTTTAGATAAAGAATGTATAAAGAAAATCGAAATCGAAGGAAATAACGATAGTATTAATTCTATAAGCGTAGAAATTCCACTAAAGGAGTCTATAACTGAAGGTTCATATTCTGTAGAATGTGAATTGGAATGTGAAAATGGATTAGTGGAAACTAAAAACGGAACAATTACAGTATCTAAAGCAGGTACAATTGAAGCTAAAACTGGTGATAAATTATCTCTTGTTAATGATGATGATGGACAAGAAGTATTATATAATTGGAAGAGCAACGATGATTGTGTCACAATCAATGACAAAGGGGAAATGATTGCTAATCGTAGTGGAAATACAGTGATTACTGGGACTGACTCTGAAGATAACCAAATTAAGTTTAATGTGGTCGTGACAGATGGTAAAAATAATAAAGTTGATTCAACTTTAAGTGAGAATCAAAATACTAACAAGGATCATAAGACAGATACTAAGAAGGATACAGCTGCTAAATCAGATACTAAGAAGGATACAGCTGTTAAATCAGATACTAAGAAAGATGCAACTACTAAGACAGGTGATCAAACTCAATATATGACTTATGCTATTGGAATTTTTGTATCAGTTGTTTTGTTTGGATGTTTAGTTTTTAAAAGAAAAAAGAATGAAAACATTTAATGACTAAATCTATTTTATGAAGGAGGGGGGCTTAAGCACCCTTCTTTTACTTATGCGTTAAATCAATTATGAGTACTTGATCTTGTCGTAGTGTATTAGTGAGAATTGAAAATAATATTGTATCTAATATTTGATGATTATAATGAACCTTTAATTTTTAAGGGGGTCAATAAAAAACTCGCTTTAAATTATTGGGGGGGGTTGCACTTGTAAAGGGCAGTCATAATCTGAGAATAAATAAGGATTCTACTTTATAATAAGTAGGGTATTGGGATATTGTAAAATGATGTTTTTTTATAACAATAAATGGATGTCTGATTTATCAATAACTATATATAAAACTTTATTAAAATGCTTTTTTTTATGAATGAAATGTGGTAGTATATTAAAAACTGAGGTGATTATTTATGAAAAATACAATTTTTGTCAACAATTTACATCATCACCATCGTGGTTCTAGTTAGGGTTATATCAATTTGATACAGCCCGTTTTGACATACAACTCAAAAAAACGGACACGAAACAATGACATAAGGGAACAGGTCATTGGACCTGTTCCTTTTTATATATAAGGGGGATATAACTTTGGAAGAATTTAAATATCTGATTCCTGAAGAAAGTAATGATGCAACTAGAATGGACGCTTCTTTAATGCGTACAATTGAAGGACATTTAAGAAAAACATTTAATGCACATGACTATCAGGAACTATTATTACCTACATTTGAATATGCAGACTTGTTAAGTGGTTTTGGGACAAATGAAGAAACAATGTTTCAGTTCATTAACCATGAAGGAAAGCGTATCACTTTAAGAACTGACTTTACTGTACCTATTGCACGTATCTATAGTAATGCTCATACAGATGAAGTAAGACGTTATAGTTATTTTGGTAAGGTATATCGTACCCAGGCACGACATAAAGGTAGAAGTTCAGAACTATTTCAGGGTGGTATTGAGTTATTTGGTCTTCCAG
>NZ_CAKVKB010000200.1 GCF_934754915.1 uncultured Clostridium sp. | reverse complement strand
TGAAAAAGTCTAATTTACCTAATTATCACATTAACCATAACACTAAGGAAGATACTGTTTTATTAAGCGCTTACGTTATAGTATCATCTAAAGCCTTATTTTATGGGATTTTTTAATAGCTAAAATTTATTTAATGTTATAGCATTTTATAAAAGTTTATGTGCATTGTGTTATGGCTATGTTATTTTAATATGAAAATTTTTGTGGATGTGGGTAATGTACAGGTCGCCTCCACCATGAAACCCACGAAAATGATATGCTCTTTGTTTAATTTACAGGGAGCATATCATTTTTGTGGGTCTTTTATTTATGTATTATTATAATACATTTTCTGTATACTATTATTTATTAAGGAAAATTTTAAAAGAATTGATTTGATAGATATTCAAATATAATGATAATACAAGTTTTATATACTTTAATTAAGTAAAAAATTGATAATACAATATCTAAAGAAATATTTAAAGAAATATGATAAATATACATTTTAATTTATTTTAATATCTAAGTCAGCTAATAATCTGAGAAAAAATAATTATGAAAAAAGTGTTCGTTTTTTTACTAGATTTTATTATTTGCTTATGCTAAAATAGCCGTATATAATGGATATTTAAAATTATAATGGTAAGTAGCAAGGGCGCAATTTTGTTGGAGACTCTTGCTTTTTTATTTTAAAAATATATGATTTTATCATCTCTAGTTCCTGAAAGGAGGATATTTATGAAAATATCACATAAAAATATTACTTTGCCCACACAGCCTGGACTTATTTTAAACGCACCTGGTTATTCAGAAAAAATGTTAATTTATCAGGCTATTGATCCATCTATTTATTATTTTTATGAAATTTTTCCATTGGAAGAGAACATGTTGTCTATTCCTATTTTACCAGATGGATGTATAGATATTGTTTTTATTATCAATGATAATTCCATTAACTCTTTTATTATTGGGACAGGTACAAAACTAACAGGCTTTGATATTCTAAAGAAACATTATATATTTGGAGTAAGATTCTCGCCTAGTGGATTTCGGGATTTTTTCAATATTAATGCAAAAGAAATCCGAGATATGCAGGTTGATTTTGTACCATTATGTAAAAATATAAATGAGTTGTATGATCATATCTTTTGTGCTGATTCTTTACAAGACAAAGCTTCCATTTTTTATTCTCATCTACAAAGAAAGAAATCTCAAAAAGTTGAAAAGAAAGCATTATTAGATTATTGTATTTTTCAAATAATCAATAAAAATGAGGAAATTTCTATAAATAAACTTAGTGAAGAAACTTTGTATAGTACTAGATATATTGAAAAATTATTTAATGAAACAATTGGTTTGTCTCCAAAATCTTTTTTAGATATTTATAGGATTCAAAATGTTATTTGTTCTATTCAAAATGTACCAGAAATTAATTTATTAAAAGTTGCCTGTGAATATGGATATACAGATCAATCACATATGAACAAACACTTTAAGAAATATCTTTCTATTACTGCAAATAAAATAAAAAATAATCATTTCTTTTCACCCAATAACAAAGTTATTCATTCTAATTATATTTTATAGAAAAGTAATGACTAATATTAAAATTTTGGCTATTATATAATAAATGAAAGAACAAATAAGGATACAACACTAACTATTGTGCTGTATCCTCATTTATTTATAAAGCTTCAATTCCTCTTTCTCCAGTTCTAATCTTTATTACATCTTCAACATTTTTCACAAAGATTTTACCAGAACCAAAATTTCCAGTATTTAGTTCTTCTAAAATAGTTTTAATAATTTCTTCTACATATTTATCTTCTACAAATGTTTTTATATCTAGTTTTGGCATTAAATTTACACCTTGCATATCATCCCTTGTATATATCTGCTTATTTCCTTTTTGTTTTCCATAACCAAATATATTCATAATCATCATACCTTTGGCTCCATGGTGATTTAAGATACGTTTTAGATTTTCTAATTTTTCAGGTGGTATTACAATTTCAAGTTCTTTCATAAACATAGTCTCCTTTTATCCAAACATTCTTACATATCTTTCAGCTAATATAATGGTTCCATCCATATAACCATCTTTTAGTTCTTCTAAGTTTTCTAAATGTGTATGACTTCCAAGCCATCCCATAATTTGTAGGCGTCTAAGCATGATAAAAGTATCAATTTCTTCAAAATCAGTATCTGTAAAAGGCAATACCGATCTATATCCATATAACCATGCATTTATTAAGTCTGCTACAAAAGGTTTTTCTTCCATGAAAGTTAATGCAGAAGCTAAATCTGACAAATGCCAACCAAAAGAACAATCGTCAAAATCAATTACTTTAATTTGTTCTCCATCAATTAATAAATTAGCCAAACGCAAATCTCCATGAATTAATCCGTAATTATTTTCATTTTTTCCATAACGTTGTAATCGCTTTTTAATAATTGCAGCAACTTTAGTAAATAATGATTCTGCTTCAGCAGTCATTTCAGGATAGTCTTGCCATCTTCCCCATATATGATACTTTCCAATCATATTATCATAATTCATTTCAATTCTATTTAGATGTTTTGTTCCATTCCAGATTTCTGTTTGGCGATGAAGATAGGCAGTTGTTTCTCCTAAATATTTAAATTGCTTTTTCATTGCATCAATGTTTCCTTCATCAGGAGCTTTTCCCGTTAAATATTCACAAACAATACAATAATAATTATCTCCATCATCACCTTTAACAATTTGAATATATTCTCCATTAATCCCTTTAATTGGATTTGCTACTTGTAGAGGAGTATAGTCATTTATTTGTTGTAACCATTGTAATTCAGATTGCAATTCTTCTAAAGTATGATAGCCTGGCTTGCTAATTCGTAAAACACCATCTTTTTTCCCAGTTATTTTTTCCTTTATCATATAGGTTGCATTTTCAGACAATACAATAAGTTCAGGTTTATGAGTACTTTTCCATCCATAGTTTTTTAAAGCATTATTTGCAATTTTGTTATATAATTCAATATTTTCAAATGCCATGTCTACACCTCATTTCTATACTTGTGTTTTAAAGAGATTAATAATAGTTTTTAGTTTTATTTAGTTATTTTGACAATAAGATATCATCTTTTGCTTCTTTAATACTATATGACATTTTTTCTATTAATTCATCGCAATATTCCTTTGTACATAAAATACCTGGCTTAAATTGTAGTACATGAGGATCTAATTGTGAATAAATACCCCATACACCATTTTTGTATAGATGTTGCATAACAGGAATTGCACCTTTTTCACCTGCAAATTCTAATCCCATAATAACTCCTTGCTGTCTTATTCCAGTAAAGGTATCTGGATTTTCTTGTTGAATATTTTCTAATTCTTTACGCAAGTATGTAGATAAAAATTCAATGTTTTCTATAGTTTCTTTTCTTTGAATAATTTCTAATACTTTTAGCGCACAAATACAACCTAATTCACTTCCACCATAAGAAGCCATATGAGCACTTCCGTCTTTAGTCATCCAATATGAAGCTTTTTCACTTAAAATAGCTGCTGAAATAGGATAAATCCCTCCACTTAAGCCTTTTGATGTTACAATAATATCTGGTTTCACATCATGATGTTGGATACACCACATTTTTCCACTTCTCATTAATCCGGTTTGAACTTCATCAGCTATATATAATGCTTCATACTGTTCACATAAATTCTTTACACTTTTTAAATATCCCTTTTTAGGAATAGGAAAACCATATGTTGCAGGAATTGTCTCCATAATAACACATGCAATTCCTTCATTTTCACGAAATGCTTTTTCCATTGCTACAATATCATTAAAAGGTACTTTGATAAAATCTGGGTTTTCTGAATGGAAAATCTTACAGTAACGATCTGCACCAGCTGCAACTGATAAACCAGTATGTCCATGGTAACAATTCTGTACACAAATTACTTTCTTTTTATTTGTAGCAGCTCTTGCACTTTTTAATGCCAAATCAACAATTTCACCACCACTAGAACCATAGATAACATGTTTCATATTATTTGGAGATACTTTAATAAGTTCTTTTGCTAACGCAGCTTTAAATGGAGATGGAAAATGATGATTTCCCATGTCTACATATTCTAAACCTTCCTTTAGAGCTTCTATTATTTCTTTGTTTCTGTGACCTAGGCTATATACGCCGCCATTAATATGGACATCCATTAATTTTTTTCCATCTCTATCCCAGAAGTAGTATCCTTCACGTTTATTCATAATGAAATCAATACCTAAATCCAACCATTCTTTTGTCTTTCCGCTGTTCCAATATGTCATAGATTCATTAAATACTTCCTTTTTGTCTTTTTGAAATAATTCTTTAATTGTCATTTTTATCTCTCCTTACAATAATTTTTAAATTCTTTTTGTTTAAATTGTTCCATTACTTAAATTTTCTATATTATAAGATGTGAATAAATCTTGTTTCATAACTACCTTTACCCAAGTAACAGCATAAATAAACAATATTACAAATAATGCTGCAAAAATCTTATAAATTTGAATTTTAGATTCCATATCTGAACTTATATTAAATATCATATAAATATTTCCTAATATTCCTAAAATTTGTGGAATACCTGCCAGAGTAAGTTTTTTTACTCTATTGACATCTGGATATCTCTTTCTCAATGACAAGACTGTCAAATGTGTTAAAATATATGATGTAAGCCAGAAACAAGAAGCAGCTAAAATCATATTATTTAATCCACTAGAATTAGCATAACCAGTAATTACAATAATTCCATCTGCAAT
>NZ_CAKVKB010000199.1 GCF_934754915.1 uncultured Clostridium sp. | reverse complement strand
AACTATACTAGTAGAAGTTAATTTTGCAATAGTTATATTGATATATCTACTTAAATACATATATAAAATAAAATCACAAATTATTGCACATATCGTTACTATTATAAATTTTTTAAAATCATTTGCCTTTTTCATTTTCTTATCCTTTTCTTGAATTATGAATTTTTCAAAAAAAATGGACTTCTGCAAAAAAGATAAATTATCTACTATGCAAAGTCCATTTTTGAATTTTTATAAGTATTTTTTATTTATTCATATCATCCTTTATTGCCTTCATTGATTTATCTGCAGCAATAAGTGTTTTTTCAACATCTTCCATTGTATGTTGAGCATGAAGATACCATCTGCCACCAAACATAAGAAATACTCCATTTTCCTGCATATACTTTTGGAAATCATTGCTCATCTTTCTGTCAAAGTGTTCTGTTTCTTCATCATCATACAATCTTCTTCTTCCACCTGGTATTCCAAAAAGTGCTGAGAATACACCTGGTGCTTCACTTATTGTAAGAGGTAAATCATACTTATTTGATAACTCTACAAGTCCATCCATTAATTTTTCCTGAACCTGTTTTATCTGTTTATATACTGCGCCGTCATTTTCGCTTAAGATTTCTAAACAAGCCTTTATGGCTGCCATACCAAAACCATAACCTTGATATGTGCCTGGTGCAATTACTTTACCATCCCTAAGTACTTCCATAATTTCTTTTTTACCACCAACACAAGCAATAGGAATACCTCCTCCAATTGCTTTACCCATTGTACAAATATCTGGAGTAACTCCAAGTAAACTTTGAGCTCCGCCTAAGCCTGTTCTAAATCCTGTTATAATTTCATCCATACACATTACAACATTATATTTATCACAAAGTTCTCTTATCTTTTCAAGGAATCCTGGCTTTGGATATAAACCATCGTGATTCCAGACAATGCCTTCAAAATGAATCATTGCAATTTCATCATGATATTTATCAAAAGTCTTTTCTAAAAACTCAAAATCATTCCATGGTATTAAGAAAGTTTCATTTGCTGCCCATGGTGATTTACCTTCTGTAAACATACCTTCTTGCTTAATATGTTCATTCTCTTGATTAATTGGATTAGGTCTTGCGTCAGGGTCAGGATTTCTTATTCCTCCAAGTACATTATCCATCCATCCACAATATTGTCCATAAAAACGTACAATAATGCTTTTTCCTGTATATGCTCTTGCAATTCTAAATGCAGTTTGAACAGCTTCAGTACCAGAAAGTGTAAATTTCAATTGTTCTACACAAGGAACAAACTTTCTAAGCATTTCTGCTACTTCTACATCTGTTGGTGTAAACAATAGATTAGATCCAATACTTGTACCTGTAGTATCCAAAAATTCCTTCATCTTTTTAACAAATTTAGGGTGTTTATGACCTAAAATATTTGGACCTAATGCGCCATTATATTCAATATATTCATTTCCATCAACATCAAATAGATGTGATCCTTCTGCTCTATCAATAAATAATCTATGTTTTGTAACCTGCATAGGTATTCTCAGATTTGAGTGACCACCTGGATAATACTCATTAAACACTTTTGTTAATTCTTCACTTTTTTCTCTTTTTAACATATCTTTCCTCCATTTATTTTTTATATTGTTGATATCCAAACTATTTAAAATTGATTTGAATAGCCATTTAATAATCAGTATCAGCTTTTAAATAATGTATAGTATTTGTCAGTTGTAGAAACAACCTCTGGTGTTACTGTCTGATAAAATGCTTTTGAAGTAACATAATCAGGTGTCTCTAATGCTGGATTTTCCTTTATTGAATCTGAAAGAAATTCTTCAATATATTTCATATCTAAACCTGGTAAAGCTGGATATGTTGTTATAGATTTTGCAAATTCCTCAGGTTCAATTCTAAAGTTTGCTAAAGCTTCTGCTGCTTCCTTATGCTCTGCATCTTTAGGTATGCCCCAAAATACAGGTCCTGCTTCATACCCATCCATATGAGCAATATCAAACTTATCTCTGTTTGCTGGATCCGCCATTAATGTAACCCAGTCACGTTCATACATAAGTGCAACAGATACATCACCATTTAAAAGCATAGCACTTGTACTTCCACCTGCCATGGCTTTAAGATTTGGCTTAATCTTCATAAGAAGCTCATAAGCAGCTTTAATTTCATCTTCATTGCTTGTACCAGGAGTATATCCTATAGCTGCAAGTGCTGTTCCAAATAAAGAAACAGTAGATTCAGGCAAAGAAACTTGACCTTTAAACTTAGGATCTGCTAAATCCTTAAAAGAGTTGATTTCTCCTGGACAAGTTTCTTTATTGTAAACAAGAACTGTATATCCTGGATCAAATCCATCTGAAACTATATACGGTGCATCATTTTCATCTGTTCCATTATAAACACTATCCTTAAGGTATTTTTCGTTCGGTATATTTTCTTTATTGATTTTATCAAGTACATCTGCTTCAATAAAAGTTTTTACATATGCACTTTCAACATGAACTAAATCCAAACCACTTCCACCTGAAATAAGTTTTGCTAACATTTCATCAGTATTTGTCACATAACTTACATTTACATGACATCCATATTTTTCTTCAAAATCTGAATACACTTCTTCTGAAATACAATCTCCCCAAACCATAATATTTACAGTATCACCAATATCCGCAGAATTAGCTTCACCTGTTTCTGTGTTTCCACTTTCTCCTCCTGAGCCTCCACAGCCTACAAAAGTTGTCATTAAAATAATTACTGTTAGAAATACTCCTAAAAATTTCTTCATATTTACCATCCCCTTTTTTATTATTATTCTAAAAAAGAGCATAAGGCATTCATTAAATCTTAATGACCACCATTGCTCTTTAGGAATATTTTTAATTTCTGTTACTAAATATAAAATAAATTATTTTTACATAACTGCTTATCTAAATTTAAGAATATTTTAACATTAAATATAATTTATTGAACAATAAATTTATAATTGTTTTCTTTTAATGCCTTCATAGATTTATCAGCAGCAATAAGTGTCTTTTCAGCATCTTCCATTGTATGTGAAGCATTTATATACCATCTTCCTCCAAACATAAGGAATACACCATTTTCTTGCATATATCTTTGGAAGTTGTTGCAAAGCTCCTTATCAAATCCTTTAAGATCCTCATCAGTATATAATCTTCTTCTTCCACCTGGAACCCCAAATATTGTAGAAAATACCCCATTTGCTTCTGTTATTGTCAATGGAATATCATATTTATTTGATATTTCAACAAGACCATCCATAATTTTTTCCTGTACCTTAAATACTTTATCATAAACTGCACAGTTATCTCTTGTTAGTAAATCAATAGTAGCAAGTACAGCAGCCATACCTAAACCATAACCTGGATATGTACCAGGAACAAGTACTTTGTTTCCACGAATAACATCCATTATCTTTTTCTTTCCAGCTACACACGATACAGGAATACCATTTGATATTGCTTTTCCCATTGTACATATATCAGGGGTAACACCGAGAACTTTTTGGGCACCACCAATATTTACTCTAAAACCTGTGATAACTTCATCCATACTCATTACAATGTTATATTGATCACATAATTCTCTAATCCTCTCAAGAAATCCTGGTTTTGGATAAAGACCATCATGATTCCAAACAATACCTTCAAAATGAATTGCAGCAATTAAATCATGATACTTTTCAAATGTTTCTTCAAGTGCATCAAAGTCATTCCACGGAATAAGAAATGTTTCTTTATTAACCCAAGGCACTCTTCCTTCTGTATAATATGGATCAACTTCAGGTCCTCCAATAAGTGTATAATCTGTATATGGAATTTCATCTTTATTAGGATTGATTCTTCCACCTAATACATTATCACACCATCCTGCATAGCTTCCTGCAAAACGAACAATTACTGTTTTTCCTGTATAAGCTCTTGCAATACGAAAAGCTGCTTGAACTGCTTCAGAACCTGTTGTTGTAAATTTAATTTCTTCAGCACAAGGTACATATTTTTCAATAAGTTTTGCTACTTCAACATCCATAGGTGAAAATAGAAGATTTGAACCAATAGCTGAGCCGTTATTTTTTAAATAATCAACAATACGTTTTGTAAATTCAGGATGACTATGCCCTAAAATATTAGGTCCCATAGATCCGTTGTATTCAATATACTCATTTCCATCAACATCTGTTAAATGAGTACCTTCTGATTTTGCAATAAATAATCGGTGCTCTGTAACATCCATAGGAATTCTTAAATTAGAATGCCCACCCGGATAGTATTTATTAAACTCCTTAGTTAATGCTTCACTTTTGTCCTTTTTTAACATATATCAGTCCCTCCTATCACTTTTCTATTCATATATTTGTCATTTATGATTAGATTATCTTTTTTATAATTGTCTTCTGTTTACAATATATATTCTATACTCATCAATATCAGTCTTCTAGGAAAAACCGGAACTAGAACTACTTGCTCTTACAGAATAACAACTTTTTGATTTTATTTTTTTAATAATCACACCCAATTAATTTTATTCAAAAATAAATAAACCCACGAAAATCCAATAAAATGATTTTCGTGAGTTTTATAGTGGAGGTAACTTTAATACAACAGCTCCCTCTATTAATGTATAATCAATATATTAATAAACTAATTAATTTACTTTTCCAGTTTTAACAACATCATTCCAAGTAACTGCCTTTGAATTTTCAGATGTTTGTTCTCCTGAAACTCCAGATAAGCTTATAGTTCCATCATTAATATACTTAACAGCTAAA
>NZ_CAKVKB010000198.1 GCF_934754915.1 uncultured Clostridium sp. | reverse complement strand
GCATTATTTCTACACAACCAAAAACGATATCTAAAGATTCATATACTATTTTGAAAAAAGAATCAAATATATCAGCCATAAATGTAAAGGGAACTATAGAAAGCAATGAATATACTGAAGTGTACTCAACAGTTGATAGTGTAATAAAAAATGTGAATGTAAAAATTGGTGACTATGTGAAACAAGGTGATCTTCTTGCAGTAATAGATTCAACATCTATTGTTGATAGTATTAATCAATTGCAAGAAACTATCAAAACTAACGAATCTGTAAACAAATCAGTTCTTGATAATGCAAAACAAGTTTATGACCATGCCATTGAATTGAACAATGAATCCAATAACGCTGACATCTTACAAACAAAAGCTGATATTGAAGCAGCACGACTTGATTTTGAAAATAAACAATATATATTTGAATCTTATTCTGCCCTTTATGAACAAGGTGCCATATCAGAGCTTGAAATGCAAAATTATGAAATAGATTTTAAAAATGCTAAAAATACATATGATACTGCTCTGATTAAACTAGATAATTTAAAAAAACAATTAGATTTAAATTTAAAAAATGCAGAAAATGATTATAATACTGCTCTATCCAAATATAATGATCAAAGCAACAGAATCGACCTAGATATCCAAAAGGAAAAATTATCTCAATGTAACGTAACCTCCCCTATTGATGGAATTATAAGTTCCGTAAATGCTGCTCCTGGAGGCAGCAGTCTGTCAAATCTTTTTAAAATTGAAAATATTAATGCCTTAAAGGTAATTGCTTCTGTAGATGAAGCTGATATCTCAAAAATTCAAATCGGTCAGACTGCTGAAATAGAGACTGATTCTAGTGGAAATACAATTATTCATGGTGAAGTAACAGATATAAGTGGAATATCAAAAAAAGATGATTCTCTTTTAGATTTGAAAGATGACTCAAATGATAAAGATGTAAAATATGAAGTAACTATAAATATAACAGATGTTGATAATACATTAAAATTAGGAATGAACGCAAATGTGAATATTATATTAAATGAAACTCCAGATGCTTATACAGTTCCATGTGAAAGCATATTCAAAGATTCATCTGATAACAATTGCATATATATAGCTGAAAAAACGGATTCTGATTCTGTATATAAAGTGAAAAAAATTAATGTACATGTAGGAAGTGAATCATCACTTTACTCTGAAATAGACGGGGATGATATAAGAGATGATCTGATAATTTTAACAAATCCCCTTGATTTTGAAGAAAATAGCAAAATTAAAATTGAAGATTAAGGAGTTTTATATGTTTCTAAAAATTGATAATATTAAAAAATCATATGGTCAGGATGACAGTCTAGTACAGGTTTTAAAAGGTACAAGCTTTAGTCTTGAACAAGGTAAAATATGCACCATATTAGGTCCTTCTGGTTCAGGTAAGTCAACTCTTCTTAACATAATTGGAGGACTTGAGACAATTGATTCTGGTAGTGTAATAATAAATAATATTGATCTTTCACAAGCTTCTCCTTCTCAATTGTCTGATTTTAGACGTAATTATTTAGGTTTCATATTTCAGTTTTACAATCTTGTACCTAATCTTACTGTAATTGAAAATATAGAAGTATGTGAATATTTAACTAAAAATCCTCTTGAAAAAGAGAGCTTATTGAGAAATTTGGGAATTTGGGAACACAAAGACAAATTTCCAAAACATCTATCTGGAGGACAGCAGCAGAGAACAGCAATAGCCAGAGCTCTCATCAAAAATCCAAAACTTTTGTTATGTGATGAACCAACTGGAGCCCTGGATTATAAAACATCCAAAGAAATACTTCAATTATTGGAAGATGTAAATAAATTGTATGGAACTACTATGATTATAGTAACTCATAATGATGCTATAAAAAATATGTCTCATAAAGTCATCAAAGTAAAAGATGGACTCATTGAAGATGAGTTTGAAAATTCAACTTTAATTCCTGCTGCTGAAATAGAATGGTAATTATATAAAATAAGGTGAAATATATGGTTTTAAATAAAAGAATACCTCGTGAATTTAAAGAAAATATTACAAAATATATAGGACTGATTTTACTGATACTTCTCAGTTCTATGGCTATTGTAGGCTTTTCAAATTCTGCTGACTGTGTTATACAGACAGGTGCTGAAATAGCTGTTACAAATAACCTTGAAGATGGTGAATTTCAGGTTCAGTCTAAACTAGATAACTTTACCATACGGACAATAACTAAATTGGGAGTTACACTAGATGAAAATTTTTACATAGACTATCCTTTTGATGGAAAAACGATACGATTATTTAAGGAACGAAAAAATTTAAATAAAATTTCCATAATTAATGGTAATAATTTTTCAGATGCCCTTGGCAACGAAGTAATTTTAGATGAGCATTTTGCTTGTACTAACAATTATAGTATTGGAAAAACACTCACTTTAAATAATTCCGAATATACTATATCTGGATATGGAGCTGCTCCTGATTATTCTTTCATTGTAAATAAGATTACTGATACTATTCCTGAACCCGCTAATTTCGGAATAGGTTTTATATCTTCTGATAATTTTGATAGTTTTAACAACAATATTGTATATTGTTATTCATATAAGCTTAACGGTTTTTCAGCAGAAAAATTAAAAAATATAATTTCTAAAAATTCTTCCTTAACATTTTTTATAGAATCTAAAGACAACCAAAGAATTACAAGCTATATTGAAGATAATATAATAAATAAAAATATGGGAGTTGCTATTGGAATTGTGCTAGTAACTATGATTGCATTTATCATATCAACATCTGTTATAAATACAATTGATAAAGAAAGTCCTATAATCGGAACATTCTACTCTCTTGGCTATACGAAAATAGAACTTCTAGTTCACTTTATGATACTTCCTGTTATATTAACTAGTGCGGGAGCTATTTTAGGAACTATTTTGGGATTTTTACTCGCACGTCCTCTTATTGCTTCTTCAACTGAATATTATAGTCTTCCTTATATTCCTACTGTTTATACTCCATCGCTATTATTTATAGGTATTTTTCTTCCAATTATAATTGTTATTGTAATAAATACATATACTTTATATAACCGTCTTAACTCTACTCCTTTGCAGCTTTTGAGAAATGAGAAAAAACAAGGTAAAATGAGCTCTCTAAAAATTAAACATTTAAACTTTATTACTAAATTCAGAATCCGCCAGTTTCTAAGAGAATATACAAGCAATTTGATTTTATTCTTTGGTATAATAATTTCAACTTTTCTTCTTGTTTTTGGACTTGGGTGCAATAGTGCTATAAGCACTTATTTGAAAAACATAGCTGATGAGACGAATTTTAAGTATACATATATACTTAATCTTCCTATTAACATTCCTGAAAGCGATGAAATCGAAAAAACTACAATAACCAATTTATCCATTTATTACGATACTCTTGGACAAAATATAGACCTTACTTTTCAAGGTATAAAAGAAAATTCAAAATTCTATAATTTTAATCTTAAAACTTCTGATCCAGGTCTATATATATCAAGCAATGTTCGTGATAAATTTGGATTAAGTACAGGAGACACAATAACTCTTCAGGATAAGTCAGAAAATAAAATATATAAATTAAAAATTGCA
Source organism: uncultured Clostridium sp. (assembly GCF_934754915.1). Taxonomy (GTDB): domain Bacteria; phylum Bacillota; class Clostridia; order Clostridiales; family Clostridiaceae; genus Clostridium. The sequence goes on along the minus strand of NZ_CAKVKB010000198.1, from coordinate 1,169 downwards.
GGAATATTGGATTATTCAACTGGATTATATATATTTATGAATAATGAAAATATGAATACACTCATAGGAAAATCAAAAAATTATTTTAATTCCTATATTACAAATAAAAAATTAAATATTGATGATTCCTATATAACTTCACTAATTACAAGCGACAGTATCGTTGATAGTGGAAAAAATATGACATCTTCAATGAATGCAATCATAGGACTTGTAATAGTCTTTGCCAGTGTCATGTTTATTATTACTATGTATTTATTATTAAAATTGATGATTGATAAAAATACCTACAGTATTTCACTTGTAAAAGTTTTAGGATATAGAACAAAAGAAATAAATAAACTATACCTTGGAAGTTCCTTCTATGTAGTTTTAATTTCTTCACTTATTGCAGTTCCACTCTGCACTAAACTTACTGAAATATTATGGCCTAATTTAATATCAAACCTTCAGACATATATACCAATAGTTTTAACTCTTAAAGATTATATTTTTATGTATATAATTATTTTTGCTTCTTATTATGTAAGTTTATATTTCTTGAAAAAACATTTATATTCAATCTCTATGACTGAAGCTTTAAAAAACAGAGATTAAAAAATAAATCTCCTTATACACACATATAAAAATATCTGTTATAAGGAGATTTATACATATTCATAATTTTTCTCTCAAATTTATATTCCCTTACTGTTTCTTAAAAATACATCGCTCTCCTATTTCTATTACTGTTAAGCGCTTCAGAAAACAGTATATTATTTATGAATAATTCAAGTCAGTATATATAAATATAATCTGGTAAAAATTTATTCTTTAATTTTAATAAGACAATCCTTCTTAAAAAATGATATTCCATATTTTATAACATTATTATATCCATCATCTTTTAATTCCAGCTCATATTTCTTTTCTTCTATCTGTCTTAAAGCATCATCTGCTCTTTTTTCAAGTTCATTAAAGCTCTTGCATACTTTAAGTTCAAGTATTATAGCTGCTTTACGTCTTGTCACTGGTCTTATGAAAATATCCCCCCTGCCATTTCCAGACTCTCTGTTAGATTTTACAGTATAGCCTTTCATTCCAGAAAGAATCCCTGTTACAAAACCATGATAGAAATTTTCATAGGCATCATTAAAGCTTATTGTTTCAATAAGTACCTCTGCCAGCTC
>NZ_CAKVKB010000197.1 GCF_934754915.1 uncultured Clostridium sp. | reverse complement strand
GATAAAATATCTGAAATTGTTTTAGATGGAAATAATAATATTATATTTAATAAATTAAATTAGAATTAATAAAATTAAGGAACTGTCGCATTGAAAAATTAGCTACTATATACAGCATATTAATCAAGTTGCTTGATACTATATATGGTATGATTTAATTTTTATGCGACAGTTTCAGACTAGGTATTAATTGAGGTATAGGTATTTTATATTTTACTTTTTTTTGATTTTTTATTTTTTGAAGATTCTGCTTTTATATTGTCAGTATTGTTTAGCAATATAATTTTTTTCTTAGGTATTTCTTCGAGATTAGATTCTATATTTTTTTTAAAATTATTAGATTTATCAGATTCTTTTAGAACAGGATTGTTTTGAATAGTAGTATTTGATTTTGAAATTAAGTCATCTGTATCAGATAAAATTTGAACATCTAGAGTTTTATCTGAATCTATTTCTGCATGAATTAAATTTTCACTATTTGAAGATAATCTGTTTAATTCTGATTCAATTTCAGTTTTTTCATTTATGAATCCCATAAATTTTTTTGTAGCATCTTTTAAAAAATATATTAATAAGTAAAAATTAAACATATTCTTATTGCTGTCAAAAGATATTTTACTTGAAGTTAAAGTATCTTTCTTTTTTGAATAAGTTAAATTTTTTATAAATACAGAAGCTGTACCAGTGCTTTTAGGAGTAGGAAGTACTGGCATTCTAAAATATGTTTCATCAAGCATATCATTAGCACGTAAACTTAAATTTTTATATCGTTCAACTTCATCTAGAGTTGGAGCATCAGGCCAGCTTGTTAATAATCCGTTGTTAATAAAACATTTTCTATAAAAATTTGATATTAAAGATTTTAATTCAAATCTTTTATTTTCCATTTCTGAATACTGTAATAAAGATAGAAGGTATAAAGTTATTTCCGTAGATGAATATTTAAGTTCTTTTTTATCAGATATTTTAATAAAAATATTTTTTTCTGAATCATACATACTTATTAATCTTTCATTAATTTCTGAATAACATTCTTTAAAGGAAATTATATTAGTATATTTGTACGCTTCCATCAAGCATATAGAAAATAAAGCACAATCGTCTAAAGAATCTAAATAATAGTCTTTATCTTGGAATTTTGTTATTAAATAATCACCTAAATCTAATATTAATTTCTTCGCATCAGAATTTTTAGAATATTTATAGTATGAATTTATGCATAGAAATATTTGAACATTTTCTCCAAAAGACAAATCATATAAAGCATCTTTATAGTCTATAAATAAGTTTAATATTTCTTCAGAAAACTTTAAATATTCTGAACTCATTTCATCAGAAGGGTTATATTTTGCATATAGAAGATAAGCATTCATCATAAAAGCTTGATCTGAAAATTTAAATTTATCATCTTTATTTAATAAATTAAATCCTTTTGAATTTCCGTCAGAAGTATTTTTTTTACTTACAAATAGTCCTTCACTATTTCTCAGATTTTCGCTATAAAATTGTAGTTGTTCTTTTGCAATATATATATAGGCATTTTCAAAAGAATCGATATTTCTATTTTGAATATTGTAATATGAATAGTATTCACTAAGTTCAAGAAGACATAAGGTCATAAGAGCATTTGCAGCTGGATTTATTTCCTTTTTGAAACTTGATTCATCAAACCCATGGCTTGTTTTGCTATGAATGAATAATGGGGAAGCTTTTCTATATATGCATAACAGTGGAGAAAAATTATTTAATATGCTAATATCATTTATAGAAGACTTTTTTGAACTCCGCATCTGCATTAAAAGGCCACACTTAGAATTTAAGACTAAGTTTTTTATAGATTCTTTTGATAGATAAAAAAGCTGACCACTTATTTCGTCTTGAGAAAGACTATTCATTCTGAAAAATGGGCCAATATATCTCAATGTATAACACCTCTTAAAAATTCTTGTCTTATTCATTAATATGAGGAAATTAAAAAAAACGTGCATAAAAATAAAAATACAAAGGAGATTTTTTATGAAAGAAGGAAAATTAGACTTTGATGATTTGAAAAAAATTATCTTTGATAATAAAACTATAAAAAGAGATGAAGTAAAGATTAGGAATGACGTCGGTGAAGATTGTACAGTAATTGATTTTGGAGAATGTGAAGGAATTTTTTCAACAGATCCAATTACTGGAGCTGATAAAAATACAGGTAAACTAGCTGTTCATATAAATTGTAATGATATTGCTTCTGCAGGAGGAGAACCATTAGGAATGCTTGTGACAATACTTGCACCAGTAGATTCGACTTTAGAAGATATTAATGGGGTAATGAAAGAGATAGATGAGGAAGCAGCTAAAATTGGAGTTGAGATAGTAGGAGGGCATACAGAAGTTACAAGTGCAGTTAATAAACTGGTTGTTTCGGTAACTGTAATAGGAAAGAATAAAAGAGGAAGTTCAGTAAGAACAGGTGGTGCCAAACTTGGAGATGATATTGTTGTTACAAAAACTTTAGGATTAGAAGGAACGTATATACTTATAAATGATTATGAAGAAAGAATTAAAAAGGTTTTAACAGAAGAAGAAATCAAATTAGGGAAAACATTAATAAATAAAATAAGTGTATTAAATGAAGGTAAGATATGTAACGAATTTGGTGTTAATTCTATGCATGATATTACTGAAGGAGGACTTTTAGGTGGTATTTTTGAAGTAGCGATGGCATGTGGATATGGATTCAGAATTTTTAAAGATAAGATTCCGCTAATGGAAATAACAAGAAAGGTATGTGATGAATTTAAAATTGATCCATTAAGGTTAATATCCTCAGGAAGTATGCTTATAACAGTATCAGATGGAACGGCTTTATGCAAGAAATTGAAAGAATTTGGAATTGATTCAGCTGTTATAGGAAAAATAGAAAAAGAAGGTGGAATACTTGTTGATGGGGATAATGAATATATAGTAGAACCACCTAAAAGAGATGAGTTATTTAACATAAAATAATATTTTGAAAGAGGGATTTCAAAGAATGAAAAAAATAATTTTGGCAAGTAATAACAAGAAGAAAATAAAAGAATTAAAAGAAATATTGAGTGATATTCAAGTAGAAGTAAGATCTTTAAGTGAAGAGAATATAGATATCGATGTTGTGGAAGATGGAACAACATTTGAAGAAAATGCTAAGAAGAAAGCAAGAGAAATATATGAATTTTTAAAAAAAAGAGGCGAAAAGAATTTTATAGTATTAGCAGATGATTCGGGATTGGAAGTAGATTATTTAAATGGAGAACCAGGAGTATATTCGGCAAGATATGCAGGAAAACATGGAGAAGATGATAAAAATAATGAAAAGCTATTAAAGAATATGCAAGGAGTTCCTAAAGACAAAAGAGGAGCTCAATTTGTGTGTCAGATAGCTATGTTTGATGAAAGAGGTATGTATAATACTGTAAGAGGTGAGGTGAGAGGTTATATTTTAGAAAAATTAGATGGTGAAGGTGGATTTGGATATGATCCGTTATTTTTTTATGAACCATTTAATAAATCATTTGCACAGTTAACACCAGAAGAAAAAAATTCTGTGAGCCATAGAGGAAAAGCATTGAAAGAGTTAAAGGGAGTTATAGTAAATAGCATAAAATAATACATGAAGGATGTGGTTATATGAGGATTGCAGTGATTAGTGATACACATAGAGTAGATAAATATATTAATATAGCTAAAAAATTAATTGCGGATGCAGATATATTAATTCATCTTGGAGATAATATTGAAGATGTAGAATTATTATCAAAAGGCTTTAATGGTAAAGTATATGCAGTAGCTGGAAATTGTGATTTTTCTAATAAATATCCTAAAGAAGGAAGTATTGAAGTTAATGGTATAAAAATATTTTATACACATGGAGATTTGTATGGAGTAAAAAGCACATTGACTAATATTTATTATAGAGGAAAAGAATTAGGAGCAGATATAGTTTTGTTTGGTCATACACATCAACAAGGAATAGAAAAAACAGAAGGAATGATATTGATGAATCCTGGAAGTATATCATTACCTCATTTCAAAGGGAGATATGTGGGAATTATTGATATTGATGATAATGGAAATGTTGATACATATTTGAGAGAACTGAAAAATTGTGATTAAATACATTTTTTAATTGAAGATTAATTGAGAAGAACTGTTGCGTTGAGTGAGAGAGTATATTTCATTTATTTTATGTAACAGTTCTTTTTTGAGTGAAATAAATAAAAAATAAGTTATTTATAAATAGAAAAAATTGAATAATACAGATAATTCTATTTGATTTATATAAGTTAAATAATAAAATATAACTGCTTAAAGTGGCATTATAACTAGGGATTGATAAAAAAATAAAAAAAAATTAAAAAAAGTATTGACGAAATAGATTTGATATTGTAGAATAATCCTTGTCGTCAGGCACTGAGCGACATAAAAAAATTCAGATGCAAATTAGTCATTAATCTTCGGGGTGTGGCGCAGATGGGAGCGCGCGTGCTTTGGGAGCATGAGGTCGCAGGTTCGATCCCTGTCACCCCGACCATTTAATCTTAATAATTAAATAATATGCGGGTATCGTATATCGGTAATACTCCAGCCTTCCAAGCTGGCAAGGTGGGTTCGATTCCCACTACCCGCTCCATTAAAAGGTGAAAAGCCTTGACAAAGTTTTAAAGAAAGTTTAAAATAATAAACGTTCTGAAAAAACATGTTGACAAAATGTTATAAAGATTTTATAATAATTAAGTCACTTAAATGCGTTTTTAGCTCAGCTGGATAGAGCAACGCCCTTCTAAGGCGTGGGCCAGGGGTTCGAATCCCTTAAAACGC
>NZ_CAKVKB010000196.1 GCF_934754915.1 uncultured Clostridium sp. | reverse complement strand
CTGATTTTTATTCAAAGGAATATAAAATTATAGGAGAGATTTTTGTTCATATAGGAGAAATGAAGAAAGCTCAAAGTAATAAAATTTCAAATGATATTACGAAAATGCTTCTTTTAGATAAAAAGCATAATGTGTTATATAGAAAGATTATTGCTTTATGTGATGATGATGTAATAAAGAAGCTGACAGGAAATTCTTGGCTTTCAGAGTGTATAAGGGAGTTTAATATAGAAATAATAAAAATAAATTTGACAGATGAAGAAAGAAATTTAATAAAAAATGCACAAAATAGACAAGTTATGAATTAGAATGTTTAAATAGTTTCAGAATAAGATAAAGAACTAAGAAAAATTTGATTTAGTAAAGACCAAAAACAAATTTTAATTATGAGTTGTTAGAATGGAAAATTAGTTGAATAATTGTAAACAAGTTGTGTAAGAATTAAATGAAGTTTGGATTGTAATATAATTTATATTTTATGAAAATAAGAATTGTAAATAAAAAATAAAAGGAAGTGTTACAATTTATGAAATTTAATCAATTAATGAAACAGGCAAGAATAGAAAAAGGATTTACACAACAGAATGTAGCAGAAGCTCTTGAGGTTACAATTAATACAATTCAGAATTGGGAGAAAGATGAATATACAAAGCCATCCTATGACCTTATTCCAGCTATAGCAAAGGTATATGGTCTTGATAAAGAAGATATTATTAAAGCCTTAGTAGAGGATGTAGAGCCTGATAATGAGCAAGAAAAGGTATATTCATTTATGCCACAAAAGATGTTTGATTTTAAGCTGACAAAAGAGGAACAAGAAGTTTTAGGCGTATTGTATTTAAGATATATGGGGACAGACACAAAGCTAATGAAAGGGCTATCCTACAATCCTTTTGTAATGAGCAATATACTTGATAGTTTAGTAGATAAAAAATTAATGGAGACAAATAATCGTTCATATTCATCATCACAGCAGAAAGAATATGTTTATGGAAGTTTAAGTGAACTGGGATTAACAGTTTGCGAAATTATTAAAAAGAACCCTGATAAGATATTTAATATTAGGTATTTGGAGTTTGTTGATGTCTATGAGTTGTTTGAATATTTTGATTTAGAAAACCATAAGTATATGCAACAAAAAGATGATAAAAAATATTATTATGATATTTTAAAAAAAGAGAAACATAAATGTAATTATTACAGTTATCATAAAGAATATTATATTGATGAAGCAAGAAGAATTTCATTTGATACATTTCAAAAATATGTTCCAGAGGAATATTACAAATTTATAGAGATGGAAAATGACGATACTGAATATTTAACTAAAAAGGCAGAATATAAAGAAAAGAAAAAATACTATGATGAACATAAGAATGATATAGAAATGTTAAAATCATTAACTAAAGATAGAGAGGTTCAGTACTTAGAAGAACCTAAATTTAATGTGGTAACATCTTATTTTATAGTGCCAACAAAGGTAGGAAGGGAATTTGGTAATTATATAAAAAGTACAGAAAATATAAATCAGATTTGGTTATAGATTGAACAAAGATATAAAAATAGTAGCTATGTAAAAATTATTGCTACTATTTTTATAGATATATTATAGATAGTGAATCAGTATTTAATACTGATGATAATAGTATATCATATGTGAAACACTATGCTAGGTATAAAGATAAATACTTGAGATATTATATAGTTTTCTTTTTTCAGATACTAAAGCTAAATCATTTTTTATTAGTAGAAAAATAAGGTTTGAGTGTTAACATAGATATATATTAAAAGACCTATAAAGAAAGCTTAATATTACTGGAGATGTTATATATAAACTGACATGTTTGAAATAAGAAAGATAGTTTATTGTAGTACCTGAACCAGCAACTCTTTAATAATCCTGAAAACTCAGTATATATAAACTCTTTAATTATCAAAAACAAACATCATAAAATCTTAATATCAGCAGACAAATAAAGTTATTGTAAGAAGTCTAAATAATATAGATAATACAATAATCTTTTTGTGAATATATGGATAAAATAAAAATAGTAGCCAACGACTGCAAATCTTAGCTACTATTTTATTAAATATATTTTATAAATAGTGGTATCAGTTGCTTGCTTTAACTGATTGTATAAGAGTTTAGATATACTATCAATATATCTAAGCTTTTTTGTTTTCTAAATTTATATTAATATCATAACATACAATTTATTTTATATACATATTAGTTTTTATAATCTTTTTCTAAGCTCTTCAACTTGCTCTTTAGTAAAATTCTCAGTATCATCAATTTCCTTAGCATATGCTCTATATAAAGAACCAGAGCCATATTTTTTACAGCAAATTCCAATAGCAAGAAATAAATTTTTGTTTTTAAAAATTTTATTCATTCGAGTATCTATAATATCTATCCTCATAGAGTTTATCCAGGAGTTATAGCCTGTACCCAAATACATAAACTCAAACCCCTCTCTTTCTAGATTTTCTACAGCTTCCTTATCCATTCTTCTAAAGCCTTCAATAGCTCTTTTAATTTTTTTTACATCTTTTTCTATATCATTTACTTTGATTTTTTCCATATTCAAACACCTCCATTTATTTTTCTTATTTTTCTATATGATAGATGAAAAGTAAGAAAAATAGTCGATTTTAGATGTTCTACCTCGTTCTATCTCTTAGACAGAATGAATTGGACAATAATTTTTTATATAAAAAATATAGATAAATAGAAAATAAGTTCTTGTTATAGTAAAATTGTAATATGAAGAAAAATATGGAGGATATATAATGATTACAGGTGAATTAAAAAGCAAGATAGATAGAATTTGGGAAACATTTTGGACTGGTGGAATTACAAATCCATTGGAAGTTATTGAACAGTTTACATACCTTTTATTTATAAAGGATTTAGATGATAATGAGACTATGAAGGAAAATGATGCCGTATTACTTGGTATACCGTTTGAAGGTATATTTCCTGCTGATAAACAACAGTTAAGATGGAGCAAGTTTAAAAATGAAGAAGCAGAGGAAATGTATAAAATAGTTTCAGAAGATGTATTTCCTTTTATAAAAAATATTCATGGCGATAAGGAATCTGCATATGCAAAATATATGAGAGATGCTATGTTTAAAATCCCAACACCTTTAATGTTATCTAAAATTGTTGATGCAATAGATAAGCTTGAAATGGATGATAAGGATGTTAAGGGGGATTTATATGAATATCTTTTATCTAAAGTAGCTACAGCTGGTACAAATGGACAGTTTAGAACTCCAAGACACATTATAAAAATGATGGCTGAGCTTATGAAACCTACACCAGAAGATATTATAGTTGACCCTGCAATGGGAACAGCTGGTTTCTTAGTTGGAGCAGAAGAATATCTTAGAGAAAAACATAGTGATTTGTTTTTAGTACAAGGTTTAAAAGAACATTTTAATAATAAGATGTTTAATGGTTTTGATATGGATAGAACTATGCTTAGAATTGGAGCTATGAATATGATGCTTCATGGAGTGGACAACCCTAATATAGATTATAAAGATTCATTATCTGAAACTAACAAAGATAGTGAAAAATTTACATTAATATTAGCAAATCCACCATTTAAGGGTAGTCTTGATTATGAAGCTGTAAGTGCAGACCTTTTAAAAACTACTAAAACAAAGAAAACAGAACTTTTATTCTTAGCATTGTTTTTAAGAATTTTAAAAACAGGTGGAAGATGTGCGTCTATTGTTCCAGATGGAGTTTTATTTGGTTCAACAGGTGGACATAAATCTATTAGAAAAGAAATAGTAGAAAATAATAAGCTGGAAGCAATAATATCTATGCCTTCAGGAGTATTTAAGCCATATGCAGGCGTAAGTACAGCTATTATTATATTTACAAAGACAGGCACTGGGGGAACCGATAAAGTATGGTTCTATGATATGAAAGCAGACGGATATTCTTTGGATGACAAGAGGAATCCAGTTGATGATAATGATATACCAGATATAATAGAAAGATTTAATAATTTAGATAAGGAAATTGAAAGAAAGAGAACAGAGCAGAGCTTCTTTGTAGATGTAGATGAAATAAGAGAAAATGGTTATGATTTATCAATTAATAAGTATAAAGAAATAGAATATAAAGAAATTGAATATGATGCACCACAGGTTATTTTAAATAGAGTTAAGATTCTTGAAAAAGAAATTGATGAGGGAATTAAAGAATTGGAAAGAATGATTGAGGGATAATTTTATGAATATTAAATATTTAAAATTAGGGGAGATTGCAACATATATTAATGGTTATGCTTTTAAGCCAGAAGATTGGGATAATAAAGGCAGACCAATAATAAGAATACAAAATTTAACTAATAGTAGTAATGAAATAAATTATTTTAGCAGAGACATAGATGAAAAATATATAGTAAACAAAGGAGATATATTAATATCATGGTCTGCAAGTATTGGCATATATGAGTGGACTAAAGAAGAAGCAGTTTTAAATCAACATATATTTAAAGTCGTATTTAATAAAGTTGATATAAATAAAAAATATTATAAATTTATAGTGGATTTATGTCTGAAAAGTGCAATTAAGTATATGCACGGTTCAACAATGAAACATATTACTAAAAAGTATTTTGATGATATTGTAGTTCCAATACCTAATTTGGAAGTTCAAGAAAAAATAGCAAAAATATTAGGCAAAGCTCAAGAATTAATGGAAAAAAGAAAAATTCAGATAGAATGTTTAGATGAATTAGTCAAATCACAATTTATCGAGATGTTTGGTGACCCGATTAATAATCCTATGGGATGGGAAGTTAAAAAATTAAAAAATATTT
>NZ_CAKVKB010000195.1 GCF_934754915.1 uncultured Clostridium sp. | reverse complement strand
GACTAAGAAAAAATTTTCATTTCACGCTTTTAATGTAGATTTTAACTAATTCTTCTAAGTAAAATATTTTTTCATTAGGGCAAGTATCTATTAATTGATTTAGAGTTTCATTGTTAGAATTATTTTTATTTATAACACATACAACATCTTTTGAATTTTTTACCACTACCACATGGACATAAAGTGTTTTTGCTAATCATAATTAATATGTTTAATAGAATATTTTTTCACGCCAAGCAATATCCATATACTCTATCTTTTCATGATATAATTCATTCCATATTTTTTCAGTAATACCACCATTTTTTAAAGAAGTTATTCCAGAAACATTATAATCCACAAAACATATAAAATTCTCATTGTTAGGATTTATACATTTATTATGACGTTCATTATAATGATATACATTGATATACAATGAGTCAGCCTCCATTTCACCATATTTATGATGAATAGTTGGAGAATCAATATTTTTAAGAGTTTTTAACCATAATATACAATTATGTATAATTTTTAATATGTCATCTTTTCGAATAATATCACCAATGAACAAATGACATTTTAATCTTTTTCTATCTTCTAAACTAGCATCTTGCACATTGGTAATTATATAATTATCTCCAATATAATTTGGAAAATGAAAATACTTAATTTCATTAAGGTCGATTTGTTCTGTAGATGGATTAAAAATTAGAATATCATTTCTAATTATAACTTCTTTTAAAATGTCCTCTAATGTACGTTTTCTATAAACCATATCGGATATTTCATTATTATTAAAACGTATCCAACTAGAAGCTAATCTTTCATTATTGAATCCAATAAAATATTTATCAAATGTGCTATATTTCTCAAATAACATTGTTGCAAGTTCTATAGCAATTTTAATAATATAATTTCTATCAGTATTTTTAATCCAAACATTTAAACTTAACTGATTGCTTATTGGAGCTTTATTTATATATTTACAACGAACAGCTGGAATACTCAATTGCATACACAATAGATTCCATGAAACAAATGATTCATGTGTTAAATTAATTGATACTCTATTCCAATAATTATTCAAACAATACGAAATACCAAGAATAATTGCACTAGCAGTATCATAAACTTCATCAATTAACTTATCAAATTGGTAGTATTTTAACTCTAAAGAACAACTCTTATGATTTAAATTATAATTAAAATTGATAGTTTTACCATCTTCAACAAAGTATATAGTTCCATGATTAATAGCATTTCTAATATTCACATCTATTTTAGATACTAACGTTTCAAAATTATTTTTTTTCATAACATCACATAATGTATTTAAATTACATATATTAGAATAATCTTTTTGACTTGTTTGATTAATTATCAACGTTATAAAACGAAATAAATTAGCCAAACACCCTTCAACTATAGATACATATGTTGGAATACGATATTGACGATTTTTAATTATTTGATTATTATTGAAATTTGATAAATCATTGATTATACTGGTAATTTCGTTATATGTATTATAGGCAATTAAAAAATGTTCCATAATTGATTCATCTATTATAATAAGGGGATTATTTTTAAGTAATATTTCTAATTGGCTAATTGTTTGTTTATATATTGACTTGTCCCAATAACAACAAGGAATATTATTTAGTAAGTCATCAAATAAACATACTAATTCTAGCCTACAACTTTTTAATGAACAATTCAACTTTGAGTTTATTTTTTTTAAGACCATATCATAGTTACTTTTATTATAATAATCTTTTTTATAATAATTTATATAATTCATAAAATCTCCTCTTTTTTTAATATTTATTATTATATCATATTTATAATTAAAAATCAATATATAAAAGCACTTTTTTATGTACATTAAATTTTCAATTTGATATTGACAAAATATCCTTTAAATGGTATAATACTCTTAAATTAAGAAAGAAAGTGAGGTAACTTATCATGAAGAGAGTATCTCTACAGATAAAAACTGGTGAAATTATCACTGGAGATGAATTTGAAGAACAAGACTTTCAACAGATGAAAAGTATATTCAAGAAATGGCAAAACATCAATGTAGACCTTAAATCATTAGGTGGTAGAGCATTAAATGTTCCTGATGTATTTAGTGAAGGATTATTCTGTTATTTTTTCAATGCCATACGAACTAATCAAACAGCACATTCCTATGACTGTGTAATGAAAAACACTGGAGAAGGTGTACAAGTTAAATCTGCGTCTATTCCTGTTGATTGTACTTCATTTGGACCAACTAGTACTTGGGATTTACTTTACTTTGTTGATTTTGCACCAAATGGTGTTGTAGATGGTGAAGTTTGGTTTTACAAAATTGATGATAGTAGTATATATGATTTAGTGCTTAATTCGAAAAAAAATGAAACTTTTAAGGACCAACAGTTACAAGGTCGTAGACCTAGATTTTCAATGAAAAAAGCTCTTATTGAGGCTAATAACTTACAACCTGTGAAAAAAGTATCATTACTATAAAATTTTTAAAAAATATTGATACTTATAATTTATTATGATATTATTTGCATATCAATTATAATATGAAGGAATAAAATATATGAATACAATTATTTATAATTCAATTATAGGTAAACAAAAAGGTTCTAGTGTATTTTTGCCATTATATTCTTATAAATATCATGACGTAATGGAACAAAGTGGACTAAATCAATGGAACGCTTATGGTAGACCTAGAAATTCTTACGAAGTTTATATTCCAATTCCATCAATTTTTTATAATAGAAATAAGGGATTTTTTCCAAATAGAGATACTTATTTTAAATTGCAATTAATGAATAATTATGGTAATAATGAAATGATTGTTGCTAATACCATTTTAGCTAGTATATGCCAAGATAATAATAAAGCACTAATGTCTAATCCAAATAGTGATTTAGGAAGATATTTATTTAATATTTTAAATATTAATGCTAATATATCTAACAATCCTATAACTATGCAAGATTTAATAAATGCAAATATTGATAGTGTCTTAATTACTTATCAAGGAATAGACAGCGATGGAATGGAATTATATTCCATAATGCCAGCTAATATTGATAGTTTTGAGAACTTTATAAGATAATAAATAAAGGTACTACTATGCTAAATTTAGTAGTACCTTTGTATTTTAAACCAAAATATTTAGTAGGTATTCAGTTATCATTTGAATTATTGGCACTGAAACAGAATTACCCGCTTGTTTGTATAAATGACTATCACTTAAAGTTCTTTCTTTAAATTTAGTTGGCAGTGTATAGTTATTAGGAAATCCTTGAAGGTTAAAAGCTTCTCTTGGAGTTATCTTTCTAATGCCTGTTGGAGTTAATATTAATGGAACATTATGCCCTCCAGTTCCCATATTAGCAGTAAGTGTGGGACATACATTGTTTTGATTTTTTCTAACATACATACCTCTACGAATTTGATAAAATTGATACATTTCATTAATCTCTTCATCAAGATTTATTCTAGCACATTTACCATTATTATTTAACTGAAAGTCATTTTGTGATATAAAATATTTAGGATATTTTTCTTTAGTATAAAAATATTTATTATCAGTTATAGAAAAATTCAATATTTTTTTGATATCATTTATTCTATTCTCTTTGGATTTATATACTTCATAAGATTGTAAATTATCAAATAGATTAAAATTATTGGCATCATATTCATTTAAAAATCCTATTATATATAATCTTTCACGATTTTGCGGTAAATTAGAATAGTTCATAGTATTTATAATAGCTTCCTTAATTATATATCCAGCTTTTTGAAGTTCATTTTTAATATGAGTGTAAGTATTTCCACCATCATGTGATTTTAAATTTTTAACATTTTCTAGTAATAAAATTCTAGGCTTATAAAATTTTTTACCTAACTGATTTATCAATTCAATAATGCTCAAAAATAAATTACCCCTATCATCATCAAATCCCTTTTGTTTTCCTGCAATACTAAATGCTTGACAAGGAAATCCTCCATTAAGAATATCTATTGGAGTAGATAGAATAACATTATGTAGATTTTCATAATATTTTTTTTCAATATTATCACTAGCTAAATTTGGGTTTAAAACTTTATTAATATCACCTTCTAAAAGAGTATGATGGAAATTATTTCTATAAGTTTCACAAGCATATTCATCGATTTCATTAGCCCAAACAAGTTGATATTCCGCATTTGGATTATACGCCTGTAAAAATCCTAAACATATACCACCAACACCAGCAAACATACTTCCCACTTTAAAAATCTTTTTCATAAAATCCACCTTTCTAATTATCTTAGATATGATTATAACATAAATTAAATTATTTGTCACTACAAAAAAATAACCTCTAAGGAATTACTTAGAGGTTATTTTAGTTAATTAATACTCTTCAGCAAGTAACATGGTAGAGTAATCGCCGTCATCAATAACAAAGATTTTAGTGTCAACTGGATTGGACACTAAAACAGAATAAGTATCTTGATACTTAGGAACTTCATGTTTGTGTTGAATTATTTGAATACCATCTTTAACAGATAAATTAAACACTTGCAAGTAGTCTTTTTCAATAGGAAGTTCATCGATGCACTTCCACATGAAGATTTGTAATTCCAGTGGAATACTTTGATTAACTCCCTTGGTTAGATATCTTGAATTTTCAAACATATTAAACAACCTCTCTTATTTGGACTGGAACATAGATATCTTTGGCATAATAGTCATCTACTAATTCAACCAAATGTAGATAATCATAGCTTGATATTCTGATAACCTCTATTAGTTCGTAAGTAGTGGGATTAAGTCCATTAAGTAGAAATTCACTATCACTTTGATAGATATTCACTTCTCCGATATCGTTCATAGAGCAACTATACTCTTGCATTAAGTGGATATATCTT
>NZ_CAKVKB010000194.1 GCF_934754915.1 uncultured Clostridium sp. | reverse complement strand
GAGCAAGACATATCAACAAATTGATTTTAGCAATTTAGAGCCAAAGAAAATAATAGAAGAAAAATATATTGTAAAGAACAAATTAATAGTAAATTCTCAAAGAGGTAATTTGTTAAATGAATTAAAATTGAGCTTAGAGCATTGCAATAAATTTTATTTTAGTGTGGCTTTTATAAATTTTAGTGGACTTCAATTACTTCTTGATTCGTTTAAAAATTTAGAAGAAAAACACATTGAAGGCAAAATTATAACTTCCACTTATTTAAACTTTACAGAACCAAAAGCGTTAGAAAGATTAAAAAGTTTTAGTAATGTAGATTTAAAAATATTTATTGCCAATAGTGAAAAGGGGTTTCATACAAAAGCATATATTTTTGAAAATGATGATAATTACAAAATTATTATAGGATCATCAAATATTACACAGCGTGCATTAAAAAGCAATGTTGAATGGAATGTCATGATTATATCTAAAAAAGAAACAGAATTTGTTAATGAAGTTTTGGATGAATATAACAATATTTATAATAATATAGGATTTGTTGATGATGAATTTTTAAACAAGTATAAGAATTTTATATCTACAATTAAAAAAAGAGAAAAAGAAAATGTAGTTGATTTTTCTAAATATGAAATTATAAGGCCTAATCTTATGCAGACAAAAGCGTTAGATAATTTAGAGAGAATACGTAAATGTGGAGAAACAAAATCATTAGTAATTGCTGCAACAGGTACAGGAAAAACATATATGTCTGCTTTTGATGTTATAAAATTTGCTCCAAAGAAATTATTGTTTTTAGTTCATAGAGAAGATATTTTAAGAAGTGCTTTAGAAACTTATAAAAATTTATGCAAAAATAATAATATAAAGATGGGACTTTATACAGGTAATAAAAAAGATACTGATGTAAATTATCTTTTCGCTACCATGCAGACAATTGTTAATAATTTAGATAAATTTAAAGAAGATGAATTTCAATATATAGTTATTGATGAAGCACATCATTGTACCAGTCCCACATACACAAAAATTCTGAATTATTTTAAACCGCAATTTTTACTTGGAATGACTGCTACACCTGAAAGATGTGATAAAGGAAATATTTTTGATATCTTTGATAATAATGTAGCAACAGAAATAAGGCTTCATGAAGCCTTGGAAAATGAGCTTATTGTTCCTTTTCATTATTTTGGCATAACAGATATACAAGATGCTGATCTTGAAGGTGTAAAGTTAGATGATATATCTGAAGTTGCTGGAAGATTGATGATAAACTCAAGAGTTGATTATATTATTGAGAAAATGAATTTCTATGGATATGATGGCAATCATCAAAAAGCTATTGGATTTTGTGTTAGGAGAGAACATGCAGCATTTATGGCAGAAGAATTTTTAAGAAGAGGAATAGAAAGCATTGCACTAAGTGGAGATGACTCTATAGATAAAAGACAAAAGTATATAAGAAAATTAGAAGATGATAATGATCCATTAAAAATTATATTTACAGTAGATATATTTAATGAGGGGATTGATATTCCATCAATTAATCAAGTTTTAATGCTCAGACCGACTAATTCACCTATAATTTTTATACAACAGCTTGGAAGAGGACTTAGAAAATATAATAATAAAAATTTTCTTACTGTACTTGATTTTATAGGAAATCATAATAAAGCATTTTTAATTTCAATAGCATTAAAAGGTGGAAGGTATTATGATAAAGACAGTTTAAAAGTTTCTGTTGCAACTAATTTTTCAGATATTCCAGGATGTTCAAATATTCAGATGGATAGAATAGCTCAGGAAAGGATTCTAAAACAGCTTGATAGTGAAAACTTCAATACTTTAAAGTATCTTAAAGAAGAATATAACAATTTTAAGGAACTTTTAGGAGGAAAGATACCATACAATCTATGTGATTATATAAAATATGATGGAGCACCAAATCCATTGAAATTTATTAATTATAGTAAGACATATTTGGGATTTCTAAAAACGGTAGAAAAAAGTGAATATATTAAAGGTCTGTTTAATGATAATGAATTTGTGAAAATACTTAAACAATTGTCAAATGCACTTCCAATCAAAAGACCACATGAATTTATACTTATTAAATATCTGCTAAATAATGAAGAAATAACAATAGAACAGGCAGTTATAGAAATATCAAAATATTTGAAGAATGTTGATAAAGAGACAATAGAGCATAGCTTTAGAAACCTTAATCAGAACTATTATGATAAAGGGCAGCTTGAGAGTAATATCAAAATTGTAAATTATGAAAATGATATACTTATAAAGACTCTGCAATTTATGTCAGTGCTTAAAAATAGAAGATATAAAGAAATTATAGAAGATGTTATAAATTATGGACTTATAACATATGAAAAACAATTTGGAAGTGAGAATTATGGAATTCCATTTTTTAAGTTATATGAGCAGTATCAGATGATAGATACAGCGTTATTATCCAATTATGAAAAGACTCATAGTTCTTTTAGAGGGAGCGGTTTATTAGCTAATGGGAATGACTATTTTCTTTTTATTGATCTTCATAAAGAAGAAGATATAAAGGAAAGTATAAATTATAAAGATGAATTCATAAATAATAAAACTTTTCAATGGCAAAGTCTTAATAATACAGCGCAGGCTTCTGATCGTGGAAAAAATATAATTTATAATAAAGAGAGAAATATCAATTTACATTTGTTTATTAGAAAATATAAAAAAATTGATGGAGCTGTTCAGCCTTATATTTATATAGGAAAAGGCAATACAGTAAAATTTGAAGGAGAGAAGCCGATTACAGTAACATTATCTCTTGAAAATAAAGTTCCTGAAAATATATATGTTGAATTTACACACAGAGTATAAAAAATGGACTGCACTCTAAGAATTTAGTGAGACAGTCCATTTTTATGTAAAATACTATTTTTCAATTAATTTCTTTACTGTTGGTATGTCAGCAGGAGCCCAAGTTAATGTGTTTAAATAATCTTTATTAAGCCATATTAATTTTGCATGTTCATTAGCTTTAGGAGTTCCGCTTACAAGTCTGCATTTTGTTGTAATTAGATTTACTATAACATTTTCATACTCATGTGTATTATCATAAAAAACATCTGTGAATTTAATAGTACATCCAAGTTCTTCTCTTATTTCACGTTCTATTGCGTCACCGATTGTTTCATTTTTTTCTATTTTTCCACCTGGAAATTCCCAAAGACTGCCTTGAGACATAATTTTTGAACGTAGTGCACATAGAATTTCTCCATTTTCATTTTCTATTATTGCACCAACTACTTTTACAGTTTTTTTCATTGTTTAAATCACCTCTAAAATATATAGTAACATATACTGTATGATAATTCATTAGTTATAAAGTAGTCAAAAAATCTGCGCCTTCAAGATGAAATTGTATTTTATATATTATGAGATATGCTATTAAATATAATTATATTGAATTAATGAAGAAAATTAATTAATGATAAGGCTATTTATTAGACAGTCATATTATTACGAATTCCTAAAAAGCCCTGTAAAAATATTAAGAGAACTTTTATATAATTCTTAGTTTTATTATATGATAAATCACTCAGAAAATCTGTTGTTAATTAAAATATTCATATGATATAATTTTAAAAAAGTGGCAATACTTTTACTAAAGATAAAAAGTTAGGACGTAAAGAAATGGATAAAAAGAATAGTCACAAGAATGATATACATCATATACATGATAAAAGCTATAAAGACTTGTATTCAAAAAAAGAAATTGCATTAGATTTATTTAAAAATCTAAGTAATGCAGAGTGGGTTAAAGATCTTAAAGCTGAAGATCTTACTTTAGTCAATAATACATATATTACAGCAGATTATGAAGAAAAGGAAGCTGATATTGTATATAAAGCAGAGATTGATGGAAAAGAAGTTGTTTTATATATATTGTTAGAATTTCAATCAAGTGTGGATTATACAATGCCTTTAAGATTATTATTTTATATGTGTGAAATACTAAAAGAATATTCAGTAAATGCAAAACACAAAAAGTATGATAAGACTGTAAAGGTCCCAGCAGTAATTCCAATAGTCTTATATAATGGTGAGCATGTATGGGATGTACCAAAACAGTTTAGAAAAATGATTTATAATGAAGAACTATTTGGCAATAATATATTAAATTTTGAATATGATATTTTTGATATAAGTAATGATGAAAAACTTAGTAAAGATAAACTTGTTGATTTAAAAAATGTAACTTCAGCTATATTTTTATTAGATCAGAAAATGGATGCAGTAGAATTTCTGGAAAGAATAAGGGTAATAGCATTATATTTTAACTCCTTGAGTGATGCTGAGATTAAAGCAATCAAGAAGTGGATTAAAAATACAGTAGTAAATCCACTGGCTGAATCAGCAATAAAAATATTAGAAGCAGATAGGGAGGATGTGGAGCTTATGGTTGCAAGAAATGCATTTATACTGGATGAAATGAAAGAAAAGTCTAAGGCCGAAGGAAGAACTGAAGGAAGAACTGAAGGAAGGATTGAGGGAAGGATTGAGGGAAGGATTGAAGGAAAAGCAGAAATTCTTATAAAATTATTAAGAAAGAAATTTAAAGAACTTCCACTAAGTTATGAAGAGAAGATAAAAAAAATGCCAGATGAAGCAGTTGAAGAATTAGCTTTAAATATTTTTGATTTAGAAAGTATTGAGGATTTGGATAAGTATATTAAATAAACACTTATCAACACTAATTATTCATATGATTTTTGCCATAAATTACATAAGTGCTATAATTAAAAGTAATTATGAATTTAGGAGGCTTTTAACAGTTTAAAATAATCTATACAAATCTATAAAAATATATTTGTATTTATGATATAATCTTATTGAGGTGATAAGTTGTGAAATA
>NZ_CAKVKB010000193.1 GCF_934754915.1 uncultured Clostridium sp. | reverse complement strand
GTATATTTGTAAAGATATTCTCGAAGTGCTAATAATCTTCCTTTTTTATCTTGTTTAATTTTTTCTTCAGCCATTAATAGTCCTCACCTAAAGCAAAACTATTTCTTACAAGTTTTCTTAAATAAGCATGTTAACCCTTTAATATTTGAATCAAAGTATCAGCTATCTTTAAGACTTCTTCCTCAGAATTATTCTTTCCCAAAGATATTCTTATTGTTCCCTTTGCATACTTTTCAGGTACACCTATTGCTTTAATAACATGTGAGACTTGAGTATTAACACTATCACATGCCGAACCAGTAGAAATACATATCTTCTTCAAGTCCATTCTATGCAGAAGCATCTCACCTTCTGCATTAGCAAACGATAAACTTATATTTCCCGGCAACTGATTTACGCCATTACGAATATAATCCAACCCTGATGCATCTAATTTATTAATTAGTAATTGCTCTAAGCCTAAGATTTTCTCTGTATTAGCTTTCATTTCCAAACAATTTTTCTCTAAAGCAACTGCCATACCTACAATTGCTGCTACGTTTTCAGTTCCAGCTCTATGACCTTTTTCTTGTGCACCACCATCAATCAGGTTAGGAATTCCACCTGTCGAATATAGAAATCCTATTCCTTTGGGCCCATTAAATTTATGTGCAGAGGCAGATAGCATGGATACTCCCATTTTTTTTACATCAATTGGTATATGTCCCACTGCCTGTACAGCATCAGTATGGAATTTTGCTCCATATTCTCTTGCTATTTCTGACAGTTCTTCGATTGGCTGAATTGTACCAATTTCATTGTTTGCAAGCATAACTGATACAAGTGTAGACTCACAAGTTGCAATTGTATCTCGTGGTCTAGATAATATTTTTCTTAATTCATCTGGTTCAAGCTTAGAAAGTGCAATCCCTTTAGCATCTGATGGTATAGGGCTACAATTGCTGCTATGAAGTTTATTTTTTATTATCTCATAAGCAGGATTTAAAACCGCTAAAGGTATAGATACTTCAGTATCTTTTCTAATAATTAAATGTTCTAAACTTCCTTCTGCAAGTTTTTCGACAAACTTATTTGAATATTCCTTATAGAAATCTATTCCTTTAACTAGCATATTAGTTAATTGCACTTCAACTCCAGTAACTCTACTTCCAGCTAAATTCAATACATCAAACCATTCAAGTTGTTCATTCTCGGTCAAGTCCTTCGCATAATTAACAGTATAATAATAGCTCATAAACTTATTTCTAACCTTGGTTAATAATCTTTGAACTTCCAAAGTCTGTAATTCTTTGTGATTTGCTATATATTCATCTAATACCGAATCATCCTTATTATATAATTTACCAACTGGGATTTGAGATTTTTTTAATGCTTGTGGATTAATAAGAAATTTACCAGCAGTAATATCTAAGACTATTGATTTAAAATCTTCATGATCAATATAAGCTTTGTAGTTACAACTTAGCCTTTGCTGCCCATCGTTTACCGATTGTTTACCAACTAATTCATCTTGTTTTATTAACTCTCTTGTTAAAAATGAAAGTTGAGGTACTGCCAATTCTTTATTTTCTATTTTATTAATTGATATTGGTGATACGGCTGCTTTACCATTTAACTGAAAGTTTAATAATGATACTGATTTTTCAGGTGTCCATCTAATATAAGTCTGAAAAACAGGTAGTACAATTCTCCTTTCTTCAATTTCATGGCACAAATCTCTTAGTGCTACAGGTTTTGATTCTTTTGTAGGGTCAAATGTAGAATAATAAATTAAATTTTTGTTGATTTTAATTGCCAAAGCTACCACTCCTTACCATATTTTATATTTATATGATAATAGCTTTGGTTTAAAATGTCAATAGAAAGAAAAAGAAAAAATATTATATTTGTTAAAGCTAAAGCATTTTTATGAGTTTTTAACTATTTAGGGCCTTTTTAGCCTTCGCTGCTATTTTTAAAAGCTATTTTTACTAGCTATAAATAAATATACTTAACATCATAAGTTTAAAACTTCTATTTTTTCAATATGAAGTAAATCAGTACTATTTTTTACGTGACTTTTATTTTTATATATGTTATAATACTTATACAAGATAAGTGTTCACCACTTTAAGCGTAAATTTTAATGTTAAGTGTTCACCACTTTAAGCGTAAATTTTAATGTTGAGTGTTTCGCCACTTAATAAGTGCGATATTTAATGAAAAGGTAAGATTATTCTTACCTTTTTCTTGTATTAGGAGGAAAAATGGGGAAGTTAAAATTTTATACAGTTGATAAGCCATATTTAGATTTTCTACAATACAAAGAAAAGAGTAAACGTGGCTTTACTAGAGTTCCAAATCATGATTATGATACTAATGAAAAATTTGTATGTGGGGTTGTGTTTGAGATTAATAATAGAAAATATTATGCTCCAATGTCATCATATACTAAAAAACAAAATGAAAATATATTAATTGAAGATAAGCATGGCGATGTTAAATCATCTATAAGATTTAATTATATGTTTCCTGTACCTGATGAATGTTTAGAGTATAAAGATTTTAATATTAAACCAGATTCAATGAGTGAAGATAAATATAATAAGTACAAGAGTCTATTAAATATTGAATATGAGTTTTGTGTGAAAAATGAATCCAAAATTTTAAATAGAGCTAAACGAACATATACAAAAGTTACTAATGGTCTTATGTCAATATTTTGGACACAAAAAGTCAAACTTTTTTATGCTGTACTTCTAGCTAATAATTCACATTGTTCTGGAGTCATGTAATTAATAGAAGAGTGCAGTCTTCTCCTGTTATACCAACCTTCAATATACTTAAAAATAGCAACATTGGCTTCTTCAAAGGTTCGGTATTTATTTCTATAAATTTCTTCTTTCTTTATTGATGAATGGAAAGATTCTATGCAAGCATTATCATATGGGCAACCTTTTTTACTAAATGATTGTATTATATTAAATTTTTTACAGAGTTCTTTTAAATCATTACTTGTATATTGAGATCCCAAATCAGTATGAAATATCAATTTTTTATTCTTGTCAGGGACTTGACTGTAATAAGCATTACTCAAAGCTTTTTTAACTAATTCATTTGTCATTCTCTTACCGAAAGCATAGCCAATTATCTTTTTTGAGTGTAAGTCAAGAACTGAAGCTAAATAACACCAACCATCTTTAATAGTATGAATATAAGTAATATCTCCTACCCATTTTTCATTAATCGAAGTAGTTGTAAAATCTCTTTTTAAAACGTTTTCCAAACCCTCTATAACTTTTTTATTTGAATGAGGCTTGTATTTTTTTACAGTTACTGCACATAAACTAAGTTCATTCATCTTTCTCTGAACACGCTTTAATGATGCATTAAAACCTTCTATACTAAGTATTTTATGAATCCTAGGTGCTCCATATATTCCTTTATTAGCTTTGTATATCCTCAAAATAGCTGCCTTTAGTTTATCGTTCTCTACTTCTCTTGTAGACTTGGTTTTATCTGAAAATTTATAATATGTGCTTCTGGCTACGCCTAGGACGGTACACATAGTTTTAATATTATACTTATTTTTATTATTATCTATAAATTCTACTACTTTATCTAATTTTGGGTTGCGAATATGGCCATAGCTTTTTTTAATATTTCATTTTCCTCCTTAATTCTTGCCATTTCTTTTTTTAATTGTTTAACTTCCTTTAATGTCATAACTTCATTTTCATCTACCTTAATTTCTTTTACATCTTTAATCCAACCATTGATTGTTGATTTTGCAATGCCATATTCGCTACTTATTTCAGATACACTCATTCCTGATTTAAATAAATCTACTATCATATCTTTATAATCTTGATCATATCTTCTGCCCTTTCCCATAATGGACACATCCTTTCTTAACTAAATAATATTTTACTTAGTTTGATTTAATGTGTCCACTACTTTATACTAACACCATAAGAAACTTAATCCGGGTTTGGTTAATAATAGTTGTGATTTTAAGTTGCTAGAGGAAGCTATGGATGAATACATAGATAAAGCTAAAGTTGCAGTTGATATAGATTTAAATACATAATAAAGTTTAAAAGATAGATTTTTGAATAAGAAACTATCTTTTTTGTTTACAATATTTTTATAAATACATAGATCATTAATTACTATTTCTCTATAAAATACTGTCTATTAATCATATGATTGCATGGACAGTTAAAAGCACTCTATTAAGGGTGTTTTTTTGCGTTATTTCACAACAGATATGTCTATGAAAATAAAATATGTTTTAGTAGACACAATGTTGTTTTAACAGTATAATTACAATATAAACAAAAGACAAGCTATAAGAGAATGGAGAGAAATGAAAATGATATTTGGATATATGAGAATAAGTACACAAAAAGAAAAGCAAACGACAGATAGGCAAAGGCTTACGCTTGAAACATATGCTAAAGGCAATAATTTTGCATTTAACGAATTAGTTGAAGAAAGAATTAGTGGTACTATAAAGGCTGAAAATAGACCACAATACAATCAGTTAAAGAGTAAGTTAAGGCAAGGGGATATATTGATAGTCACAGATATAGATAGGCTTGGAAGAAGTGCTGATGATGTAATAATGGAATTTAAGCAATTAAAGTCGTGCGGAATTAGAATAATAGCTTTAGATACTCCCTATTTAAATGAATGGGAAAAGGCTCAGGATAATTCAATTTATGACATGATAGCTGATATATTTATTACATTGAAAGCTCATATGGCTCAACAAGAACGTGAGAAAACAGTTAATAGAATTAATCAAGGATTAGAAGTGGCTAGAATTAAAGGAAAGAAATTAGGCAGACCAAAAGTTGATTTGCCACAGAACTTTATTAAAGAATATACTAAGTTTAAGAATGGTGAATATGGTAAAATGTCAGCTATGTCATTTGCTAAGATGATCGGTATTGGAAGAAGTACACTATATAAATA
>NZ_CAKVKB010000192.1 GCF_934754915.1 uncultured Clostridium sp. | reverse complement strand
TCTTTAATCCAGCCTTTCTGCATTATTCCTGCACTGTTTAAATAATACCAGTTACCATTAGTATCTTTAATCCAGCCTGTTACCGAAACACCATTTTTAATATATATCCAGCTCTCGCCCTTCTTGTTCCAGCCTTCCTTATATTGTGTTGCTGTGTCAATTTCATTATCTTGCTCTTCTGAAATTACACTATCAACAGATTTAACTTCAGACTCTGAATCTTTTTTGCTTGATGATTTATGTGAACTTGATGACCTATGAGAACTTGATGATGAGCTTCCTGAATTTGAACCAGATGATTTTTCTTTAAGTCCATTTACTGCATCTTGCAAATTTTTAAATGCATCATCCACATCATTTTGTGCTGCAATTCCATTTTTAATTACATTTTCTACATTTTTTAATGCTTCTATAAGCCTTCCATAACTTTCATCTGTATAGTTTCCCTGCTTAAGATCTTTATATTTATTATATAATTCTGTAAGTTTATTCTTATCGCTCTTAATCAATTCAAATATTGCATTTTTTAATGTTTTAAGTGTATTATCCACATCTTCCTGAGAAACATATTTATCATTCAATACTTCTTCTGTTTTCCTTAAAGAATTTTCATAAACCTTATATATATCCACTGGATAATTATTTTTGTTATATTTATCTGCATTATTTTGTTTATAATACTCTTCAAGTTCTGTCTTATTAGCAGGTATTATAGTAATATCCATTTTACTTATATCAACATTTTTATTTTTTAATATGTTTAAAATACTTCTGCTATCAACTTGAACTTTATCTGCATTATTTTTTATAACCTCTATTGCTTCATCACTTATATCTGTAACAGGCTTTTCACCTATTTTTGATGGCAATATTATTTTCCAATCCTCTGATTTTTTCTCAATATCAGTTATTGTATAGTCATTTCCATTATCCTTAACTTTAATTATAGATTTTGCTGGAATTTTCTTTATATCATCTACATTCAAATCGCTTGAAACAACTGCATTTTGAATATTATCACTTCCCATAAATGAATTGTCTACTATACTTTTCACTTTAGGTATGATTATACTTTCAAGGCTTGTACAGTTATAAAATGCATAATCTTCTATAGACTCTGCTTTTGGCATATTTACATTTTTAAGATTGCTGCATCCATAAAATGCATCCTCACATACAGATACTGTTTTTGGTACATTTACATTCTTAAGACTTCTACAGTCGTTAAATGACCTTATTGCTACAGATGTTAGTTCAGGCAGACTTATGCTTTCAAGTCTGTTACATCCATAAAATGCACCCTCACCTATGGATGTTACTTTGGGCAGACTTACATTTTTTATATGTTCAAATTGCCAAGCATAATTTCCTACAGATATTACTTCATATTCATTGCTATCAGCTATTATTTTTTCTAGAAGTATTAATTCTTCTTGGTCATATGAATTTCCTTCACTTAATTCAACAGTATTATTCTTCTTAAGTTTGAATTCAATATTGTTAATTGTAACTGTACTACCTTCACCATTAAACTTATCCGTTGTTATCCATGATAAGTCATCACCATTAGTATATAAATCTATATCATTATTATCTGAATCATCTAAGCCTTCATTTACATTCAGTAAATTAACAGATTGTCCTGTTGTAGATTGTGAAACATTTGAAACATTATTAAGTAATTTTATATTATCTCCATTTTCTTCATTATTAGAATTATCTTTTTCATTAGTCCTATTTTTTTCTTGGTCATTGTCTTCTTCCTTTGTCTTAGTATTCTCTTCTGCAAAAACAGTAATTGCTGGTGAAGTTAAAACTGGAACCACACCTCCGCTTAATGTTATACCCATTGTTAGCGCTATCATTCTCTTCACTCTTTTCCTTATCACTCTGTTCTTCTCCTTTATTACATTTTTAATAATTCTCTTACACCTATTTTACACTATTTTTTTAAACAATACCCTTTTATGGGATAAAATGCACAAATAAGAAGCAAAATACATACAATCTCTAGTTATATTCTTGCTTTTTTATATTTTTTAATATATAATTATTCTAAAATTGCATATAAAGCTGTGAATAGAAGTAGTAATAATAAATATATCTTTAGAGAGTTATTGTGTGGTGTAAAATAATGTTATATTATTATGAACTTGTCTAGGAGTTTATCTGTCAAAAGCAGATACGGAGAATCCCGTTATAATATTAAGTGAGAAGAATCTATTCTTCTAATAAGAGTGGTACCACGGAATTAATGCTTTCGTCTCTTGATTGAGATGGAGGCTTTTTTATTTTAAATAAATAAAGTCTGCTTTTAATCCTGTCAGCTAAACAGTTTTGAAAAATCACCCTTACTGTTAACTGATAATTGTTAACTGCATACTAAATAAACTTGGAGGTAGAAAATGTCAAAGTACAGTACTAAAATCGATGAAAAATGGCAAAAAATCTGGGAAGAAAATGAAACTTACAAATTTGACCCTGAAAAACCTGGAAAGAAACTTTATGCATTAGAAATGTTCTCTTATCCATCAGGTGCACAACTTCATGCTGGACACTGGTTCAACTATGGTCCAACAGATTCATGGGCAAGATTTAAGAGAATGCAGGGATACAATGTATTCCAACCAATGGGATTTGATGCTTTTGGTCTGCCAGCAGAAAACTATGCAATAAAAACTGGTATCCATCCTCAGGACTCTACTTTAAAAAATATTGAAACTATGGAAAAACAATTAAGATCTATGGGTGCTATGTTTAACTGGGAAAATGAAGTAATTACTTGTCTTCCTGACTATTATAAATGGACTCAATGGTTATTCCTTCAATTATACAAAAAAGGATTAGCTTACAGAAAAAAAGCACCTGTAAACTGGTGTCCTTCATGTAATACTGTTTTAGCAAATGAACAGGTTATAGATGGTGAATGTGAAAGATGTGGTTCATTAGTTAAAAAGAAAGACCTTACTCAATGGTTCTTTAAAATAACTGATTATGCTGATGAACTTCTTGATAAACTTGATGAATTAGACTGGCCAGAAAAGACTAAAGCAATGCAGAAACACTGGATTGGAAGATCTTATGGTGCTCAGGTTACATTCAAAGTTAAAGATTCAGATTTACAATTTGATGTATTCACTACAAGAGTTGATACTTTGAATGGTGTAACTTATGTTGTTTTAGCTCCTGAAAATAAATTAGTGGATAAATTAACAACTCCTGAAAATAAAGATGCTGTTGAAAAATATAAAGAAGAAGCAGCTAAACAGTCTGATATAGAAAGACAATCTTCTTCAAAAGAAAAGACTGGTGTATTCACTGGTTCATATGCTATAAATCCTATTAACGGAAAAGTAGTTCCAATATGGATTTCAGATTATGTATTAGCTACATATGGTACAGGATGCGTTATGGCAGTTCCTGCTCATGATGAAAGAGACTTTGCTTTTGCAACAAAATTCAATTTACCAATTGAAAGAGTTATAACAGATAAAGCTGGAAATGAACCAGAACTTCCTTTCTGTGAACATGGAATCCTTGTTAACTCTGGTAAATTTGATGGATTAACAACTGCTGAAGCTAAAAAAGCTATAGTTGAAGAATTAGAAAAAGACAAACTTGGTGCTATGAAAGTCAACTTCAGACTAAGAGACTGGTTAGTATCTAGACAAAGATACTGGGGAGCTCCAATTCCAGTAATATACTGTGATGATTGTGGAATAGTTCCAGTGCCTGAAAAGGATCTTCCTGTTAAGCTTCCTTATGATGTTGAATTTGCACCAGATGGTAAATCACCACTTGCTAAATGTGAAGAGTTCGTAAATACAACTTGTCCTTGTTGTGGTAAACCTGCAAAGAGAGAAGTTGATACATTAGATACATTTGTATGTTCTTCTTGGTATTACTTAAGATACCCAGACAATAAAAATGCAGAAGCACCTTTTGATCCTGAAAAAATTAATAAAATGCTTCCAGTTGATAAATATGTTGGTGGACCAGAACATGCATGTATGCATTTATTATATGCTAGATTCATAACTAAAGCTTTAAGAGATATGGGATACTTAAATTTCGATGAACCATTCAAGAGCTTAACTCACCAAGGATTAATCTTAGGACCAGATGGATTAAAGATGAGTAAATCTAAAGGAAATACTATTTCTCCTGATGATTACATCAAGGAATATGGTGCTGACGTATTCAGAATGTACTTAATGTTTGGATTTGCTTATACTGAAGGTGGAGCTTGGAGTGATGAGGGAATTAAATCTGTTTCTAAGTTCGTTGAAAGAATCGAAAGAATCCTTGAATCATGCAGAGAAATAATAAACTCTACTGAA
Organism: uncultured Clostridium sp.; assembly: GCF_934754915.1. Classification (GTDB taxonomy): domain Bacteria; phylum Bacillota; class Clostridia; order Clostridiales; family Clostridiaceae; genus Clostridium. The sequence continues at coordinate 648 of NZ_CAKVKB010000192.1, read as the reverse complement.
AATACTAAGACTACTGTAGACAGTGCTGAAAAAGAATTAAACTTCTGGAAACACACTGCAATAAAAGGTGTGACTGAAGATACAGATAAAATGCAGTTCAACACAGCAATTGCAAGACTTATGGAACTTACAAATGCTCTTAATAAATATCTTCAGGAATCAGTTAAAAATCCTGTATTCTTAAAAGAAACTATAACTGATTATATTAAATTATTGGCACCATTTGCACCTCACTTTGCTGAAGAACAATGGAGCCAGCTAGGTAATACTTCAAGTGTATTCAATGAAAGATTACCAGAATTTGATCCAACTGCTTTAATCAAAGATGAAGTTGAAATAGCTATTCAGATCAATGGTAAAATCAAGGCTAAGATCATGATAGCTTCAAGCTTAGACGAAGAAGGTATCAAATCTGCAGCTCTTGAAAATGAAACTATTAAAGAAAATACTGCTGGAAAGAACATTGTAAAAGTTATTGTTATAAAAGGCAGACTTGTTAATATAGTTGTTAAATAATAATAATATAGTAAAAGAGTGATATTAAAAAATTAATATCACTCTTTTATATGTTTAACTAGACTTGTGCAGTAAATAGGAAAAATTTAAGCTACTAGTCCTAATTTGGAAATAGTAGACTCTAGACTAATC
>NZ_CAKVKB010000191.1 GCF_934754915.1 uncultured Clostridium sp. | reverse complement strand
TCATTAAAAATAGCCTAAGAATCTGTTTTTTTATTCAACTGTAAAATTATTCAAGTAAAAATGCACTATTATAGTTATATTAATTTATGAGAAATAAATAGTAAATGAGTAAAAATATTTACCTTATTGTAAAAAAGTGCTATACTTTTAAGTAATTAAATACATGAAATAAGAAAATCCATAATAATAGAACAAAGAGGTTCTTTATCTGTTCTATTATTATGGATTTTTATTTTTAAGGAGGAGTTATTTATGGAGATTTTTTCAAATATAATATCAAGAATAGATGATATAGTTTGGGGCCCAATAATGCTGGTTTTATTAGTTGGTACAGGTATATTCTTGACTTTTAGATTAAGATTTTTAACATGGAGAAATCTTGGATATGCATTAAAAAGTGTTCTTAGTCGTGAAGCAAGAACTAAGAAGAGAGGCAGTGGTGATATTTCTCCCTTTTCTGCATTAATGACTGCTTTAGCAGCAACAATAGGAACTGGTAATATTGTTGGTGTTGCAACAGCAATGATTCTTGGAGGCCCTGGAGCATTAGTTTGGATGTGGATTTCAGCTTGTTTTGGATTGTCATCAAAATTTGCTGAATGTATGCTTGCTATTAAATATAGAATGGTAAATGAAAATGGGGAAATGTCTGGTGGTCCTATGTATACAATGAAACATGCATTTAAGAATAAGAAAATTGGCAACATTATGGGGTTTTTATTTGCACTTTTTACGGTGCTTGCTTCATTTGGAATAGGAAATTTAACACAGGCAAATTCAATAGCATCTGCATTAAATGAGACATTCACAATTCCTGTTTATGCAACAGGTGTTGTTATAACTGTTTTAGCTCTTTTAATAATTGTTGGAGGAATAAAGAATATTTCAAGAGTTTCACAGGTTGTAGTTCCGGGAATGGCAGTATTTTATGTTATTGGAGGATTAGTAGTTATAATAGGCAACATAACAAATTTACCAAATGGATTGGTACAAATTTTTTCCATGGCATTTAATCCACATGCAGTAGCTGGTGGTGTTGGCGGTACAATAATGGTTAGTATGATGCAGTCATTGAGGTGGGGAGTTGCAAGAGGTGTATTTTCAAATGAAGCAGGACTTGGATCAGCAGCAATAACAGCAGCTGCAGCAACTACTGATAATCCAGTACGTCAAGGGTATATTAATATGACTGGTACTTTTTTTGATACTATAGTAGTATGTACAATAACAGGTCTTGCAATAGCAAGTTCAGGAGTTCTTGGAACAGTAGATGCTTCAGGGGAATTTGTTACTGGGTCAGCACTTACAATATTAGCATTTTCAACAGTTTTAGGGAAAGCTGGAGGAATTCTTGTAAGTATAGGAATTACATTGTTTGCATTTTCAACAATAATAGGATGGGAATATCATGGCGAAAAGGCTTTTGAGTATCTTGTAAAGAAACCTAAATACTGCATAATATATAGAATAGTATTTTCATTGGTTTCATATATTGGTGCAACAACTACTTTACAGCTTGTTTGGAACTTCTCAGATGTAATGAATGGATTAATGGCTATTCCTAATTTAATATCTTTATTGGCGTTGAGTGGAGTAATAGCAAAGGATGTTAAGGAGTTTCAAAGAGTTATTGAAGCTGAAAAAGCTGAAAAGAAAAATAATACTGATGTTATAAGAGCAGAAGCTTAATAAATTTTTGATATATTAAATTGCAAATTTGTTAATATAATATGGTTATGATAATATAAGGAGTACAAAATATATTAAGATAACATAACGAATGGAGGAAATGAATTATGGATAAATTACCTAATTGTCCAAAATGTGATTCAGAATATACTTATGAAGATGGAAGTCTATTAATATGTCCAGAGTGTGCTCATGAATGGACTATGGGAAATGAAAATGAATCTTCAGATGAGTTAATTGTTAAGGATTCAAATGGGAACATATTAAAAGATGGAGATTCTGTAATAGTGATAAAGGATCTTAAGGTAAAAGGTGCTTCTTCTGCATTAAAGAAAGGTACAAAAGTTAAGAATATACGTCTGGTTGATGGAGATCACAATATAGATTGTAAAATTGATGGATTTGGAGCTATGAGTTTAAAATCTGAATTTGTTAAAAAGTTATAATTTAAATTGAGTTAGTTGCTTTTTTATTTTATTGGTTTAAATTTCAGACAATTATAAATTATATGATATAATTATGTTATGAAAATTAAGAATTAGTAAATGGAGGAGATATTATGTTTACTAAGGAGGAACTTTTAGTAATAGAAGATGCATTAAAAATTGCAGATGCAGAATATATAAAAATAATGGATGAAAGTAAGTCCAATAAAAATAGATTGGTTGCATATAACAGAAAGCAAAAAAAGCTTTGGCTTGTTCAGAATAAACTAAAAAAAATTATTTCAGAAAGCAAATAATATTTTATGGTAAGTTTTGTTGTTTGGATTAATAAATAATGTTATAGGCAGGATTAATATGAATTCTGAATTTTAAATTAAATATTTTAACATTATGTGTATTGATTTTTAATATACTCTTTTTATAGCAGTGAATTAAATTGCTATAAGGGGAGTATATTTTTTAAGGAGATGATTTTATAGTATATGAATTATAGGGGATATTTTTATGTAATAAATTATAATAGAGAATTTGAAGAAGAGTTATGCTTTATGGAAATTAAATCATTTTTTAATTTAACACCACAAGAAAAACGATTTTTTTCAAAAATATATGTTAATCCATCAAGAAGCCCTTTTTTAAAAGAAGTAATAAAGATAGTGTATGAAGAGGATTCTTTAGAGAAAATACTAAATAATATAAATAGAGATAAATTATCATATGAAAAATTTAAAGTATGTTACGTAAAAAGTGGGAGCAATGATGTTAATTATGAAAATAGATTAAAAAGTATAAGAGAAATAGGATTGATTATAGATGGAGAAGCAGAAATGTATAATCCTGAAATTACATTAGGATTAAGTAAAGTAGGTGACAAATGGATATTTGGAGAGTATGAAAAAAATGATTTTGAATGGCATATACATGATAATAAGCCATACTCATATTCAAATTCTTTAAGTCTGAGAGTAGCAAGGGCATTAGTTAATATAGCAGTTGGTAATAATGTAGAACAGAAGCTTATTGATCCTTGTTGTGGAATTGGAACAGTAATTATTGAAGCATTATCTATGGGGATTGATGTTTGTGGATGGGAACTAAATGAAAATATAGCTAATAATGCACAAAAGAATCTTGAATTTTTTGGATATAGAAATGTTATCACAAATGGAGATATGACAACAATAAATGATAGATTTGATACAGCAATAATAGATATGCCATATGGTTTATTTACTCCTATATCACGAGAAAATCAAATTGCTATAATAGAACATTCTAGAAAAATAGCACAAAAGTTAGTGATAGTAACATTTGAAGATATGAGTGATGTAATAAAAAAATCGGGATTTACTATAATAAATACTGCAAAGGTATGTAAAGGTAAATTTAAAAGATATATTAGTATTTGTGTTTAAAAAGAACATCTATATTTTTATTATTAGGAAATGAGAATATAGATGTTCTTTTTTAGTGCAAGTTAAAAGGATTTAAAAATGTATTGTAAAATAATGAAAAAAAGAATTACCATATAAATATGGGTTAATTAATCTTTAAATTGTTAAGGTATATGAGGTTAATATTAAAAAATAATTTGTTTTGAATACATTTACATTTAGGGAGTGTAGTGTAGATATTTTATATTATAAAAATAAATTATGGGGGGATTTTATCAATGTTAAACATTAAATTATTATGTGTTTCTGGAATGTTAAGTACAGTTATATTAGAAAAAGTTAAAGATGCAGCAAAACTTAAAGAAATAGATATAGATATTAAAGCGGTGCAAGAAGAGGAGTTATTTACACAAATAAGCAAAGAAGATGTTGTATTGTTGGGACCACAAATTGGATATAAGTTAGAGAAGATTAAAGAAAGATGCGATTCAATGGGAATTGCCAGTGGAGTGATTGGCATGAAAGAATACGGGTTAATGGATGGTGATGCAATACTTGAATTTGCAATAAATTTAAAAGAAAAAATTCGATTAGGTGCTATAGAAAGAATGGAAGATAGGAAAGAAGGTGATAGAGAAATTCAAATGGACAGTGAATCAATAATTAAACAAATAGAATGTGAAGGAGCAAGGGAAGATTTTAATGAAGGAAGAAAAGAAATAATAGAAGAATTAGAAAAGTAGTCAATGGAAGAAGTTGCAACAAGTAATAATAAAAGTTCAAATGAAACTGTCAGTGTAGATAGTAAATTAAAAGGAGAGGGAGATATGATTAATAAGGCAAAAGAATTAATTTTAAATGCTAAAAAAGAAATTTATCTAAGTACAAATATTAATTTGGAAAAATTTAAAAATGAATTTATGGAAGCATCTCAAAGAGGGGTAAGAATTACTGTTGTTTCATTAAATGAGTGTAATACAGAAGAGCTTCAAATTGATAAACTATATACTTATATTGATGAAAAAGTAAAATCAACAGAAGATAAGTTAATGATGGTTGTTGATGGAAATAAAGCTATGGCGGTTGATAAAAGTATAAGTAGTGAAAATATATTGGATGTTATAACAGACAATATATTAATTGTTTCCATTATAAATACTAATATTGAGAATTATATATATTTATTAAAGCTAAGAGAAAATATTGCTTTTAAATTGAAGGACAATTAGATGTAATATTACTGAATACTATTCCGGGCGTATCACTAATAGTTTATATTAGATATATTGATAAAACTCGAGTAATTTAAAAATAAATTGTAAAAATGATAATTGTGTATATGATTAAACTGTCAGTGAAATGTTAAGATAAGACACGTCGCTGACAGAAGTAAATAACAAATTAAACTTAAAGTAAAGCTTAGAAAGCTAAAGAAAAAAGTTTGAAAAAGTTGTTGACAGATGTTGAAACAGGTGATATACTA
>NZ_CAKVKB010000190.1 GCF_934754915.1 uncultured Clostridium sp. | reverse complement strand
TAAAGGATAATTCTTAGTTAACCAATAATTTGTGGAGAGATAAAATGTTAGGACGAGTTAATTATATTACTAAAAATCTTTATCAAGATTCATGCCCTTATGACAATATGGAGGGGCATGAATTTGAAAAAAGAATGCATCAAATAATATCGGATCAACTGCAAGAATATTATGTTCAGGGATTAAGAATAAAAAAGACATCCAATACAAGAGATGATGGCAAAGATATGATAATAACATCTCCTACAAAGTTTTTTTTATTCGGTCAGGAATTTAAAAATGTAAACCATAGAAGCAAAATTACAATATATATAGAATGTAAAAGTACAAAGAATACCAGAGTAGATAGGGACAAGTTTTCACATAACATTTTAGTAGCGAATAGTTCTGAAATTGATTATTTTGTTTTACTTACAAATAAATGCATTACGCCAGAAGCATATTATCTTTCTGTATCTAATGCCCAGGAAAGAGGATATAATTTTGTGCTTTTTGATAAAATTATATTAAATATTTTCACAAATAATTATTTTCCCTCTTCAAATGAAATTATTTCTTATCAAATTATGAAAGGGATAGAAAATGATAAAAATCGGCTTGATATTTTTCTTTTGTTTCAGAATCTCAGCTCACAAAAACAACTTTTCAAATACGATTTGAAAAGTAATCGCAATTGGAAATTATGTGAGGAACCAATAAATAAATTTATAGAACCGTATAGTTGCATGGCAGTAAAAGTTACTGCTTTAAAACAGTATAATGATGGTATAAATGATCTGCTTTTGGATATGGAGTATGATAATAATACCAAAGTAGTAATTATTAATGGCAATAATGTAAATTATGCATTTGAGACACCTTTAATTGGGCAGCAGCATAAACAGTTGATTAGTCTATTATCCGAAAAAATATTATCTAATTTTGAAAAAATGTTTATTCATATTTATGGAGAAGCTGGTATTGGAAAAACACGTATTAAAGATGAAATTGTTAAGGAAATACAAGATTGTGGGATTGATATATTTGAATTTCGTTGTGTAGAAAAAAATGAACGTAATAATAAAAATGAATTTATTTCCTTTATGCGGCAAAAGGGTCTGATAGATAATTCAGATACTCAATATTCCAAATATGTAGTTGTGATCGAAGATTTCCATTATGCATCTCGAGACTTAGTTGATTATATTATAGATTGTTCAAAGCCAACAGTAATATTGCCTCATGTGGTTTCGTTTATTATATTGGGCAGGAATGATGATACTATTTATAATAAAGAGTATATCAGGTTTATGGATTTTTCTCGCACTTCCCGGCATATTCTTGATCACGAAATTAAAAAATTAAAACCAGAGGATAGTAAGGCGTTAATTAAGACAATCATTAAAGAAGTGCCTCTAAAAATATTAGACGATATTTGTATGGCTTCTGAAAATAATCCTTTTTATATTATTCAATTTGTAGAATATTTGTTGGAAAGTAAATTGGTTAATATAGTTAATCGAAATACCGTTGGTATAATAAATGCAACTACTTTTAGAGATAAAATATATATACCACAAGGAATAGAAGAACTTTTAGAAAGACGGGTTAGCCTTTTAAAAAAGCGGATAGGAATATTAGCATATGACTTCTTACTTATTTTAGCCTTTAAGAAAAATATATGTGGACTCGAAATATTTAATGAATGGTTTTTATTAGATGAAGATGGAAGGGACTATTTATTACAACATCATTTTATAAAAAATGATGCTTCTGGACAAAACATCATTTTTGAACACGAAAATATATATCAATATTGTTGCAAAGTGATGTCTTCAGACAAATATGCAAGAGAGATTTATAAAAAAATACTTGAAACTGATTTTATTTTTAATTCATTAAATATATTGGAAAAGGGAAAAGTATATGCTGGAAATGGATTATATGATGAAGCACTCGATGCATATAAAGAAATAATAACACAAATACAATTGTTTGATAATGTTGCAGCAATAAATTTACCATATTATTATTTGGATTATATAGATGATATTTATGATATTTCATTTAAAAAAGGGGACTATGAAATATGCGAAAAAAGTATTTTATCCGTACTCTATATCTCGCTACACAATATTACTAATGGTCGTGCCGGGCAAAATATAAATAACATTGAAAAGAAACTGTTAAAAAATCATAAAAGAAATTATAAATTGAATATTTCCTATAAGCAGATGAAAATGCATTACTATATGCAATGTGGTGATAATTTGAAAGCACTTCAGCTTGGAACAGAATTATTAGCCATAGAGCGCTATGATAATTCTGCTTTATTTAGTGCGGATGTAAGATTCAATTTGTTTGATAGAATGTCAAGCTTATATAATCAGTTAAACCATAGGGAATTGGCCGAACAGTACAATCAATTAGCCTTCACTGTTGCAGGTGAAGAGAAGAACGACACTTTTTATGCGTTGTCACATATGACAGCTTCCAAAATTTGTTTTTTTATTGATACAGATAAGTCCTTACAGAGCATGAAAAAAGCACAGAATTATATATTTCATGCTAATAACCCTCGTTTGAGTTGCCATAATACATTAAGTATTATCTCAGCAAAACTACTTGCTGGAGTTAATATAAATGAAAACTGTTTAGTTGAGGCAGTTACTCGACAATTAAACATTGCAAATAAAATTCAGTATCCAATTGCTCAAATACGCTCATATTATTTATTGGCAGTACTCCAATACATTCAATTGTCATCCCAAAGTGAGTATGATAGGATAATATTTTATTTAGACAAAGCCATTGAACTTTGTATCTATAATGCCAGTATAAAATTATTGCCTAATATTTATAATCTAAGGGCGATTATTGCAAATGACAATAATGAAAATACGGATTTGATATTTAAGTATTATAATACGATGCTTTTATATTTGAAACATCAAAATCAATTATTTTTAGGGAATTTTGATTTTACTTATAGCAATATTATTAATTTAACGAATTATGCATTATTCTTATTAAATAACAATAGCGAGAATGAGTATTATAATTTCATGTCGCAAATCAGAGGATATAACGTTGATGTTTTTTGTAACTTTCAGTGTTCCAATAATCAATTATGCTTTTATTCATGCAACGACACTTTAGAAAAATTCAAACAAATAAAACAAGCATTATCAAAGCAAAAATTTATTAATAACTTTGATGCATCAAACTATAAATTAATGGACGTAGATAGTAAATACTATATACCCTTACTTGTGTGACTCTTAGTAATTTTGAAATTTTCCATAAACAATACATCAATATTGGTGTGTAAAAAGGTTGAGATTGCATCATTAGGAGATTCAACCATTGGTTCATTATTATCATTGAAAGAAGTATTAAGGAGTACTGGTATACCGGATAATTTTTCAAACTCAGTTAAAATATTATGCACGAGCAAGTTTGAATTCTTATTTACGGATTGAATACGAGCAGAGCCGTCAATATGTGTAATAGCTGGTAATATTTGTTTATATGGTTCTTTAACTTGAGCAGACAAAAGCATATATGGAGAATCAACTATAATATCAAAAATATCATATTGCCTTTCTTCTGTAACAACTGGAGCAAATGGCCTAAATGTTTCTCGATGCTTTACACATATATTAAGAATATCTTTCATGCATGGATTACAAGGATTAGCCAGAATACTTCTATGGCATAAAGCACGAGGACCATTTTCACTTCTTCCATGTAATAATCCAACTATTTTATTCTGGTATATTTCATTTGCAATATTTTGGGCCAAAGATGTCGATGATATAACTTCATAATTTAATTTATACATCTTAATACTATTTTCAATTTCGTCAGATGTATAATCTATTCCCAAATAAGGGAGGACTTTTGAGGTGGGAGTAATTGCATGATTACTATTTAGCACTTTATATGCTGCGTATGCTGCACCAATTGATTGTCCCTCATCTCCAGATGAAGGGCAAATATGTATTGAAATATCAGGATGTTGACATATTATTTTATAATTTAAGGGACAGTTGAGAAATAGTCCGCCGGTTAAGCACAGATTTTGAGGGTGATATTTGTTGACTATATAATCTATAATTTCACATGTTTGTCTTTCAGTAAATGATTGAATAGTATGAGCAATATTCTCTTTATTAATAGATAAAAAATTATAATAAGATATATTAGATTCTTTATATAAATTATAGATTGTTTCCAATATATCTGTAAATCCAAGTGAAAACTGTAATGAATTCATTTTGGAAATTGGAACTTGAAATAAATCCGTTCCATAAGATGCTAATCCCATTGTTTTTCCAGCACCATATGGTCCAAATCCGAGTAACGCTGTAATTTGTCCGTATTTTTTCCCTAAACTAATTTGTGCATTTTTATATGCTAAATTCATAAAAGGATAATTATACATTTGGGGTCTTGTAAAACCATGAATATAATTACTCTGTAATCTACGTTCAAGTAAGAATATGTTCCCTCCTTCAGCGTGAAAGAGAGATTCAGATTCTTCTAATTTTCCAACCACGTCTCCACCTCCATCTGCCACCAAAATGAAAGCTTCATCAAAGTCTGATGTATTAAAGCACGCTTCTGCATGAGCAAGATGATGAGTTACAGGTATTACCTGCGAAAAATTATGGTGATAATGTTCCGACAACATTTCTTTAGTATATTGGTATAAGTTAGGTATATCAACCGAAGTGCAACTAATGCCTACACAGGATATTTCATTAATAGAAATATGTAAATAATTTAACAAAGAATCAATAGCTTCAAACGGAATGCTTAATGAACTTGAATGTTTTATACGATCTATTCTTTCTTGGGCAATAGCCCCTAATAAAATACCATTACAAACTATAGCAGCTCCACGATCATGTCCCATATTTATTCCCATACTTATATTTCTACTCATAATAATTTTCTCCATGTTTTGATTAATGTAAATAAAGATAGACAATAGTTAACTAAGAATTATCCTTTATTGACGAATCAGACTAACAAAACAGCTTACGATCAGTGGAATGAAGTTTACTTAT
>NZ_CAKVKB010000189.1 GCF_934754915.1 uncultured Clostridium sp. | reverse complement strand
CAGTAACATTAAGTTCTAATGTAAAACACATAACTATGAATTTACAGGGGCCAATAGTTATAAATAATTCAAATAATTTAGGGGAACAAATAATATTAGATAACTGCAAGTATAAAGTAAAAGAACTTCTAATGAAGGAGTGAGAAAATGTTAATAATTACAAGAAAAAAAGGTGAATCACTTATGATTGGTGATGATATAGAAATAACCATCAGCAAAATTGAAGATGGAAGTGTAAAAATAGGAATACAGGCACCTAAAAATGTTTCTATATTAAGAAAAGAATTGTATGATCAGGTAAAAAATGAAAATGAGCAGGCTATTAATATTAACATAGATTTATTAAAGACTATTAAAAAATAGTGTTAAATCAAGGAGGGGGTTAAAACATGGATGTTAAATTAACCAATAATTATCAAAATTACAATTATTCATATGATAATTCAAACACAATAACTAAAGATGATAGTGTAAATACAAATACAAATGATTCTGAATCTTTAAAAATTGAAGATACAGATAAAAATATTTCAAATAAGGATGAAAAGAAGAAATACACTAAAGAGGATTTAGATAAATCCATTAAAAAATTAAATAAAGTTTTAGAAGATGAAAAAACACATGCAGAATATTCAAAGCACAAAGATTTGGGTACAATAATGATAAAAATAATTGATGATGATAGTAATAAAGTAATAATGGAACTGCCACCAGAAAAAGTTCTGAATATGATAGCTGGTTTGTGTAAACAGGTTGGAATACTTGATGAAAAAGCTTAAATTTAATAAGTTAGTGGTGATTTTATGGAAATTAAGATAGCCAAAATAGATAATGATTTGAGGAATATGATTGAAGAAGAAAATTCACAAGATAAAATTCACAATTCTAAAAAATCTAACGATATTAAAGATGTAGTTGAAGAAAAGAAAAACTCATCTAAAAATACACCTGATAAAAATAAAGGTGATTCTAAAAGGTTTTTTACTGTAAATGGAATAAAATACGGAGAAGAAGTAAAAGTGGAAGTTGAGAAATTAGAGGAAATAGACGAATATAACTCTAAGGGAAGAACATTAGACGTGAGAAAGTAGGAGGAATTATTTATGTATCCTAATAATGGTTACAATGTATATAAAACAAATAGTGTAAATTATGCATCAAAAGATCAGATGCTGTTAATGCTTGTTGATGGAGCTGTTAAGTTCTCTAAAATAGGGAGACAGGCTATAGTTGATAAGGATATTCAAAAAGCGCATAACAGTCTGATGAGAGTTCAGGATATTTTCACTGAACTTATTGTGAGCTTAGATGTTGAAAAGGCAGAATGGGTTAAGCCTCTTAGAGATATATATTTTTTTATAAATGAAAAGGTGGTAGAAGCTAACATAACAAAGGATGTTAAGAAGATGGATGAAGTGTTAGAACTTATTGAAGGTGTTAGAGATCTTTGGCATGAAGCTTATAAAAAATCTAAAAGTAATTAAGGAGTGATTTATATGGCAACAAATAGTATATCTAGAACAAGAGCAACAAATTTAACTGGATTAATTGATATTGATGCATTGGTTGAAGCAAATACTTTAAGACAAAAAACAAAAATAAATACAGCAACACAAAAATTAAAAGTTGAACAATATAAACAAGAACAATATAGGGCAATACAAAAGAAAGCTAAAACTTTTTATAATAAATATTTTGATGTTTTAAGTGGAACTAGTTTGTTAAATTCTAATACTTATAATTCTATGAGAGCAGATTCATCTGATTCGGATAATGTAACAGCTAAGGCAAGCAGTTCTGCTAAAAGTGGAAGTTATGAAGTAAAAATATCACAACCGGCAACATCTAGAAGAGCTGAAATTAGTGAAGATGATCTTAATAAACTTCAAAAAATAACAGTAAATAATATCGAATTTGAATTATCAGGTAATACTGCTAAGGAAAAAGCAGAAAATTTAAACAATCAATTAAAAGAAAAAGGATTAAACGTAACTGCAACATATACTGATTTATATTCATATGGAGATAATAGTTCTACAATTAAGTATGGTGGAATGATTTTAAAGTCTACTGTTGCTGGAAAGGATGAAGAATTATTAACTGTAGGTGGAGCTGAAGCTGCAAAAAATATATCAGATATTAAATCTAATGCAGATGAGGCAAGATATAAATCTATTTCTATATCAGCAGAAAATTTAAATAATAGTGATGTTTTAAAATTGAATGATGAAATAGAAGTTACTGTAAAAGATCCAAAAGATTTAAATACTTTAGTTAGTGAATTAAATAATAAAATAGCAGCGAGTGATAAATATAAAGACACAATAAAAGCAGAAGTTAAAGAAGAAAACGGTAAGAAGTCATTAGTTATATCAAGAACTGATTTTGATACTGATGAGAAAAGTGTAGATTTGAGTTTAAAAATTAATGGAAATGAAGGAAATGATATTCAACATATTGATCAAAATGTAGTATATCACTCCTTAAAAATGGATATAAACAATTTTAAAGATAACAATAAATCTTTGATTGTTAATGGAAAGGCAATAAAGTTTGAAATAGACAATAGTGATACATCTAAAACTGTTGAAAATTTAAATAAAGCTTTAAAAAATGCAGGGATAAAAGCAGAAGCTGCATATGATGAAAATTCAAGTGAATTTACTTTAAATGCTACAGTAGCTGGAAAAGATGGTAAGTTTGAAGCAGCTTATAGAGACAACAATAATACAGTAGCAGGAATGAATATTAAAGCAGGGACAGATTCAAAAGTTACAATTAAAGATTTAACAACTGGACAAGAAAGAACATATGAAAATGCATCCAGTGAAATTCAGGTAGATGGAGTGACTTTTAAAATAGATGAAAATGCAAAAGCAGATTCAACTACAAAGATTACAATAAAAAGTGATGCTACTGACTTAAAGAAAAAGATAGTCGATTTTATTAATGATTATAATGATTTAATAGGTTCTATAAATGAAAAATTATATGAAGCTAGAGATAATAGTTATATGCCTTTAACAGATGATGATAAAGAAGGATTATCAGATAGTCAAATTGACAAACTTGAAAAAAAGGCGCAAGAAGGACTTCTTAGAAATGATAGTTATTTGAGAAATTTTGCTGATGATATGAAACAGACAATGTCTACAGTTTTAAAAGATGGAATAAATAAAGGATTTAATATAGAAAAACTTGGAATAAAACCAGTAGAAGATTATACAGCTCAAAATGGATTATTTACAGTTGATGAAGATGCGTTATTGTCAGCATTAGAAGAAAATCCAGATGGAGTTAAAGAATTATTTGTTGGTGAAAATGGAATTGTAAAAAACTTGAAAGAAAATTTATATGACCATGCAACAGGAACTTTTTCCAAACTTGCTAATAGGGCTGGTATCGCAAATGGAGTTACTGCTAGCACAAATGAAATGTCTAAAGATATTGAACAAAGAAAAAAATTAATTAGTGAAATGCAAGCAGCGCTTAAAGAGAAAGAGGATGCATTATATACTCGTTATTCAACTTTAGAAAGTAATTTATCAGCTCTTCAATCACAACAAAGTTCATTATCTTCATATTTTCAATAATTAATATATTGAGAAGAGAGAAAAAATATGGAGATAGATAAGTTACTTAAAGAATATAAAAATATATCATTAGCTATGGCTGAAAATATTAAGAAAGAAGAGGAAATTTCTTCTTTTTTAAAAAAGAGAGAAAGTATAATAAATGAAATTAATGATTTGCATATAGAAAAGCAAATAATATGTGATAAGATTAAAGAATTTAATATTATTGAAATAGAAAAAGAATTGGAAGAATTAATTAAGAATAGTATGATAAATATAAGAAAAGAAATAAAAAAAGTAAAACAACAGAAAGAAGCACATAAAAAATATACTGACTTCAGTGGAAATGCAGTAATATTTAGTACTAAAAGGTAAGGCAAAATACTTATCATAAAAAAGCTAAAGTATTATAAAATAAAGACGAGAATAATAATGTAAAGAAAATAACTTATAAGTTATTAACTCTTAAAAAAGAGATAATATAAAAGACATGGAAGTCAAAGAATAATTTAGAAAGAATCAGGGAGGAATTTATTATGGTAATTTCACACAATCTTAATGCTATGAACGCTCATAGACAAATGAAAACAAACACAACTAACACAGGAAAGTCAATTGAAAAGTTAAGCTCAGGTTTAAGAATAAACAGAGCTGGTGATGATGCAGCAGGTCTTGCAATATCTGAAAAAATGAGATCTCAAATAAGAGGTTTAAATCAAGGTTCAACTAATGCTCAAGATGGTATTTCAATGGTACAAACTACTGAAGGTGCATTAACTGAAACTCATTCAATGTTACAAAGACTTAAAACATTAGCTACTCAATCAGCTAATGGTACTTATATTAATTCAGATAGAAATCTAATTCAAAAAGAAGTTAATCAATTAACAAGTGAAATAACAAGAATTGCTCAACAAACTGAATTTAATGGTAACACTGTATTAAATGGAAAGAATTCATTTGCATTCCAAGTTGGAAACAAGAGTGGACAAGTTATCAAAGTAACAATGAAAACTATGGATGCAAAAGCTCTTGGAATAAGTGGATTAAGCATGAGTTCACAAACAAATGCATCAAAAGCTTTATCAACAATTGAAAAAGCTATTAACACTGTATCTGAACACAGAGCAACACTTGGAGCTGTACAAAACAGATTAGAACATACAATAGCATCAACAGATACTACAGCTGAAAATATCCAAGCATCAGAATCAAGAATCAGAGATACTGATATGGCTAAGGAAATGATGGAATACACTAAGAATAATATTTTAACTCAAGCAGCACAATCAATGCTTGCTCAAGCTAATAGTGCTCCAAACCAAGTATTACAATTATTACAGTAATTTCATAGCTTAATAAGATTAAGAGTAAATTCTTTAGAGGATTTACTCTTTTTTATATAAAAAATGTTTGAAAATTATTTAAATTTATCATAAAAAAGCTAAAGTATTATAAAATAAAGACGAGAATAATAATGTAAAGAAAATAACTTATAAGTTATTAA
>NZ_CAKVKB010000188.1 GCF_934754915.1 uncultured Clostridium sp. | reverse complement strand
GTCTTTAGCTTCATATATAAAAAACAGTGAAAGAAATATAGTATTTGATACACAAGAAGAAGAAATAATAACTGCTTGTGATCCAGATCAAATAGAAAAAATAGTTCTTAATATTCTTTCTAATTCAGTAAAATTCACATCTTGTAATGGAAATATATATGTAAATATGGAGATAAGTAAAGATTGTAGAAAAGTAATAATAAGAATAAGAAATGATGGTCCAATTATAAGTAAAGAAGATGCAGAAAAGATTTTTGGAAGGTTCACTCAATCTGAAAATCTTTTAACTAGGAGCGTTGAAGGTACTGGAATAGGACTTGCGCTTGTAAAATCTTTAGTTGAACTTCATAATGGTAGTGTTTATGTGAATACAAAAGTTGAATATGGAACTGAATTCTGTATAGAGCTTCCTATAAGAAAGTTAATGAACTGTAAATCAAAAAATATTCCAGTGAAAAGCCTCAATTCTAAAGTAGAAAAGTTTAATATTGAATTTTCGGATATATATGATTTAAATTAAAAGATGGGGTATAAGATAAATTTTAAATATAATTTTAATCTTGTAACATAAATTAAATATGGTATATCATAATTAAATAAAACATGATATCTGTACGGAGGAAGAAAAATCATATGATACATTTAAAATATAAAAAAGATAATAGAGGAATTGAAGATAGAGCTATAAGTTTTGAATATGTTTCAGATATAGTAAAACTGGCAGAATATTTAAATAGTTCTAATTCTTCAGGCGAAAAATTAAACAGATATGATTATGAAGGAGTTATGCTTGATAGATATATATTTTCTGATGAATCAGTAAAAGAAGAATTAATTGCTGAGGGAATATATGATTCTCATATAAATGAATATATACTTGAAAGCAGTGAATTTGAAGGATGTTTTATAAACAGTAAAGATTTAAAGATAAATATGAAGAGTGATTATTTGTTTTTATATGATGATAACATGAGTATAATGATTCCTATAATTAAGTATAGTGAAAATAATACTGAATATTATAGAATATATATTTCTAAATACATACCTGTTAAGAAATTTCTTTTAAGCAGATGCGATGGTTGTTCATGTATATATTTAAAAGACCTTCTTTTTAATCTTTATCCTGAAATAAATGTTGGATTAGATAAAAAATATATGGATTTTAAAGGTTCTGTATGTAGTGAATGCCTTTCAAAAATGGAAAAAGGATTAAGTCTTAAAAATTATGAAGATAAGGATGCTGCTGAAAGTGATGTAAGTAATGTAGGAGAAAAAATAGATGAATTTTCATCTATTGAAGAAATTTTAAAATTTTGTGGAATGGAAAATAGAGAAGAGCTTGAAAAAATTATCAGAAGCAGAATAGAATAATTAGTAAATCTGAATTTAATATCAATGTGAACATTAGGTGTAATTCAGTGTTTGCATTGATAAAAGATTCAGATAAACTTTATTTTAATATGTCAAAATACTTAAACATTGACAGAATCTAACCAATTTTAAAGTTTAAGTCTGCTATTTTTTTAAAATTTCATCTGCTAAATTATTAATATTATTTATATCATCTGGTTTTACAGCTGATGTTATAGTGACTATATTTTCACAGATTGATATATTTTTCATTTTCTCAAATGAAGCTTTCATAATTTTTCCGGCAATCGGAGCCCATGAACCATTTTCTATGATTCCAACCTTTCTATTCTGGAAGTTTTTGCTTTTTAAATGGCATATAAAATCTTCCATGCAAGGGAAAACACCTCCATCATATGTTGCAGCTGCAACTATAAGTTTATCAAAACGATATGAATCTGCAATTACCTTTGACATATCTGCTCTTGACAAGTCATATAGAACAACATTTTTTTCTCCTTTTTCCTTAAGAATTTCAACCATTTTTTCAGCTGCTTCAGCAGTATTTCCATGAATAGAAGCATAAGCAACAACAGTACCTTCTTCTTCAGGAATATATCTGCTCCAGGTATTATATTTATCTATATAAAATCCTAAATTTTCTTTTAAAACAGGTCCATGAAGAGGGCAGATTGTTTCTATGTCTAATGTAGCTGCTTTCTTCAATAATGTCTGTACTGGAGCACCATACTTACCAACTATGTTTATATAGTATCTTCTTGCTTCATCAGTCCAGTCCTCTTCTACATCTAAAGCACCAAATTTGCCAAATCCATCAGCTGAAAACAAGATTTTTTCAGTTTTTTCATATTCAACCATAACTTCTGGCCAGTGAACCATTGGAGCCATGAAAAATTGAAGTGTGTGTTTTCCTAAGTTTAATTCATCTCCTTCAGAAACTACTACTTTTTTATCCTCTATATTCATATCAAAAAATTGAGGAAGCATATCAAATATCTTTTTATTTCCAACGATTTTTATTTCAGGATATTTTTCTGAAATATTTTTAATATTTGCAGCATGATCTGGCTCTAAATGTGAAACTATAAGATAGTCCGGCAATTTCCCATCAAGAACAGTTTCAAGATTCTTCATCCATTCATTTTGTGCTCTTTTATCAACTGTGTCCATTATAGCAATTTTTTCGTCTAAAATAACATATGAATTATAAGAAACACCATTTGGAATTTTATATTGGCTTTCAAATAAATCAAGTGTTTTATCATTTACTCCTATAAATTTTATAGAATCCGATATACAAATATTGTTCATTCTCATCCCTCTTTCATAAAATAGATAATAATACTTAAATAATAATTGATATTTGTTAATAATTACATTATACTGTTGCGTTTCATATTAGTCAAAGAATTTATTAAAGAAAATTCATGATATTAAAAAAATATTATTTACTTAATGACATATAATTTGTAGTTAATAAAGAAATCTATGCAAGATTTTTTGAATTATTATTTAGTTTTACTATTAGAATAGAATATTATAAAATTATTTTATAGTATATGTTTACATGGAATATTTATAGTATTATAGTAATTATATGATTGCTATTAATGAGATTTATTGATAATAAAATAGGGATTTTTAGCTTACATATATATTTTTATATAATTCAGTATATTTATGTTTGGAGGTCGACTATGATTAGTTTAAAGACAGATTTACTTAAAGGAAGCATATTGAAATCACTTTTGATTTTTGCAATACCTATTTTGATTTCAAATATTTTTCAACAGCTTTATAATACTATGGATACAATGATTGTAGGAAATTATCTTGGAGATGTATCACTTGCAGCAATAGGGGCATGCACAGCTGTATATGATCTTCTTGTAGGCTTTGCTCTTGGAATAGGAAATGGATTGAGTATAGTAACTGCAAGAAGTTATGGATCAAAGGATGAAGATCTTTTGAAAAAATCAGTAGCTGGTTCAATAGTCATTGGAATATGCATAACAGTATTAATAATGATTATATCATATTTATTTTTGTTTCCTCTTTTGAAATTTTTAAATACACCATCAGAAATAATATATGAGTCCTATTCATACATATCTACACTTACAATGTGTGTAGGAGTAATGTTTGCATATAATCTTGCAGCAGGACTTTTAAGAGCAATTGGAAATAGTATAATGCCACTTATATTTCTAATATTATCATCAGTGATTAATATAATTCTTGATATATTATTTATAACTCAATTTAATATGGGGATATTTGGAGCAGCGGTTGCAACAGTGCTTTCACAAGGAATATCAGCTATTTTATGTGTGATTTATATATATAAGAAAAACCCAATACTTATTCCTTCAAAAAGACATTTTGTCTTTGATAAAGAACTTTATCAGGAGTTACTTGGACAAGGTCTTTCAATGGGATTTATGTTATCTATTGTTTCAGCAGGAACTGTTATATTACAGACAGCAATTAATGGACTTGGATATCTTATAATTGCAGGTCATACAGCTGCAAGGAAACTATTTTCTTTTTGTATGATGCCTGTAGCTACAATATCCTTATCTCTTTCTACATTTGTATCACAAAATAAAGGGGCAGATCAGGGAGACAGAATAATAAAGGCTGTTCGTTATGGAAACCTTCTTTCTCTTTTATGGTGTATTATAATATCAGTAATATTGTTTTTTGGAGCAGAATCAATGGTGAGAATATTGTCTGGTTCCAATGAGTCAATAGTAATTGAAAATGGAGCTAAATACCTTATGATAAATGCACCGTTTTTCTGTGTTTTAGGTGTACTTCTTAATTTAAGAAATGCCCTCCAGGGAATAGGAAAAAAAGTTGTTCCTCTTGTTTCAAGTATTATAGAATTGAGTGGAAAGATTATATTTGTAATTATTTTTATTCCATCACTAAAATATTTTGGGGTAATTATATGTGAACCTGTTATATGGTGTTGTATGTGTTTACAGCTAGTATTTGCATTCTATAGAAATCCATATATAGTAAAGTTTAAAAAAAATAATTAAAAATATATTTACTTGGAGTTAACTCAAAGGTGTAATATAAAATTAATAAAGAACAGTTCAAGGTATAAAAGGAGGATATAATGAAGAAGATATTTTATATAATGAGACATGGACAAACATTATTTAATTTGAGAAGAAAAATTCAGGGAGCTTGTGATTCACCTCTTACTGAATTGGGAGTAAAACAGGCTCAAGCAGCAGCAGAGTATTTTAAAAATATAAAAATTGATCATGCCTACTGTTAAACTTCAGAAAGATGTAGTGATACACTTGAAATTGTGTTGGGAAATAAAATGCCATACACAAGATTAAAAGGTTTAAAAGAAATGAATTTTGGTACTTTTGAGGGTGAAAGTGAAGACCTTAATCCCAAAGATAGAGAGGTTTTTGGAACATTTTTTCTTGCCTATGGAGGAGAATCAAGAGAAATGGTAAGGAAAAGAATGGTGCAAACATGTACAGAGATTATGGAAAAAGAGGATAATAAAGTTGTACTTGCTGTCTCTCATGCAGGAGCATGTCTTCAATTTTTATCACACTGGCAAGATCCTACAGAGGAATTAAAGAAAGATTTTAGTAATTGCTGTATATTGCTGTATATTTAAATATGAATATGAAAACAAAAAATTTAAATTATTAGAAGTTATACGTAATTAGATAGTTAAGAATTTTTCATATTAGTATAAATATAAAAAATCAATTATGTATATTAAAGACAAGCGTAGATAATATGTTGATTTTGATTATATGAGTTTATA
>NZ_CAKVKB010000187.1 GCF_934754915.1 uncultured Clostridium sp. | reverse complement strand
GTAGTAATTGCAAAAACACTCCACATTTTCTGTGGAGTGCCTAATTTTTATAAAAGAAAGGATTTGATAATTTTTGGACTATTTTTATAAAGTTCCCATTGATCTGACTGACTACTTTGAAAACGACTATAAGCAAATAATGGTCAGGTTGTGCCTTGAACGATACTCTAATATAGAGGGGGTATGTTTTACATCAATAAGTTTGATTTGTGAGAAATGTGGGTACTCTGTTGATAGACATAACAAATCTTTTTTGGCTTATGTGCGTAAAACTTTGGTATCTCTTGTTGAAAACAATGAAATAACACAGATTTATGGAAATGGCATTAATTCTGTCTCGGTGACAGGTTTGGTTGGATTTTATTTAGAGGATAAATTTTATAGTCTTCCTACAAAAATGTTTGCCAAGCTCTCTTACGATATTTTTGATACTATAATCGGTATCGACTATCCTCTGAGCAAACCTACTTTGTTAAAGGTATATACCTATATCAGAGGACGTATTATCGAAAATGGGCAACAGGCTTATGGATTCTATGGAAGTGTGGAACGTGCTGTAAAAGATTTAGACCTTAATCGTAAAACAGTAGATGTTTGTTTAGATTTATTTGTAGACCATAACCTATTCATCAAATACACCACTGGCAGTTGTTACATAAACGGTGAGCCAAGGAATGTGCCTAATATATATGTACTTCCAGATGACCAAGCTGAGAATAACATTAAGGCTTTACTGGAGGAACTCAAACAAAGATATAGAGTTGAGGATTTTGCTCCTGCGCTTGTTCCTTCTACAAATAATAAGTAAGTAATAATATTTTTCACAAAAAGCACTTGACAAACTGAGATTTCCAGTATATACTATACTTAGGAGCAGTGAAAGGCTCGGAATTAAAAATATACAAATTAAAGGAGATAATAATATGGCAAACAAAATTAAGATTACGGACAATTTCTATTTCACGGCAGACTCAGACCAGTATATTCTTATAGAGTGTGGTAAGCGTGAAAAGATTGACCGTAAAACAAGGAAGCCTACTGGTGAGATAATAGACTACGAAGATATTATTGGCTACTATTCTTCTATCGAAGCTCTTGTCAGAGGTTGTCGTAAGATTATGGTAAGAGAAAAGGTGTCCGATGGCAGTCTTGATACAATTGATGGTATTATAGGCTATATGAATAATATCAATAATAGACTCGATAATATTCTGTCTAAAGTAGAAAATTATTAATACAATACTAAAATACTCAAATCTGCACACGATACAGGCACTTTACACCTTTATAGGTGAAATTAACTATGTAAAGTTAAAGTGGCTGAAATCAGTTCAGATTAGTTCAGAATTATATACCTATATTCTGCTGACAGCTCAAAACATATTTATTGAAACGGGGCTTGGCTCAGAGGATATAAGTGATGTGGGTCTGAACGAGGTGTGAGTGGTAATACTATTATAATGTAAATAAAGGAGATAATAAAAAATGAAGTCTAAAAATAAGATTACAATGGATTATAACATAAAAGATAGTGATATTGAAAAAATTATAAAAGAATATGAGGATAATCACACAAATCATTTGTTAAATAACCTTAATCGTGTTGGATATATATATTTGGCGTTAGACCCAGATAACAATTTTGTAAAAATCGGAAAGACTTCAAAAAAAGTGTCTCAGCATATTGGAAATTTAAATACAGGAAGAACAAATCCAATTATTACTTATAAATCATTTGATTGTTGTAATATTCACGAAGCTGAAGCAATAGCCCATAAGATTTTTGCTCAACATAATGTTATAAGGGAATGGTTTGATATTAATTTTGATAATGCAACAAAAATAGTTAGTAGCATTATTCAGAAAGTTAATGAACACCCTATTCCTATTAAAGATGATTTAAATTCTTCTTCACTGGCAAAAGACTATTTACAATATTTATCTGGTGGTTATGACGATACAGTAATGATTCCAAAAGAACAATTTGAGTGTTTAATGAATACCTGTCAAAAAGCAATAAAATTATATGACCAATTATATGACCAAGTTATAGATTTAGTTAATAAGGTTAATGAAGCTGTTGAATGTTATCAACATTTATCACAACCAGATTTTAATATTTGGATAACCGACGTTGCCGATAAGCATATTGCCACGATTGCAACATCGTTTGGTATATCGCATGACGAAGCTTATGAAATAGTTTTTAAATCAATGAGAGAAAAATATTCATATTTTTGGTATGACTCGGCTACTTGGCTTTTCAAAGACAAATATCATCTTGATGAATATGAAAATGTTAGGTTTATTGATGTTATTGCTGATAAACCCATATATCAGCATTGTTTCATTGAAACGGTTAATGCTCTCCTCATAGAAGGTAAGGTGGCTACAAAATGAATATTAATTACAACATAATTTATCAGTGCAGTCAAAGCACTATGAACCATAGACGTGATTTTGCCAAAGTAGTAAATCAGCTTATGGAAACTGGCAATATGGAAGCAGGTGGTGTAGTATGAACTTTGCAAAGGAGTTTGCTTCTGTAGGATTACATTATAATTGCTCTACTTGTGGATTTAGTAATTGTAGTAGTAGAGGTCTTCCCTACTGTTGTATAAATTACTTTCCTAAGAATATGAGCGAAATTATGGACAGGGTTGCTGTTGATTTACATATTAACACCGAGAAATCATCGGATAAAAGGTTAAAGAGGGTTACTACTGGTGACAGAAATAAGATGACTTGTGACGGTGATACTTTAGACAAGTGCTATGTTAGTATGATAAATGATACGCTATCTGAGATTAGAAAGGGCAAGGTTGCTTATCTATTTCATTTATCACAGGTACAGGAAGTTATGAGATTTGAGAATATTGATTTTACATATGATGTTGTAGGAGGCAATTTTGCTGTTAGGTTAAGAAAGGAAGATGTATAATGTTGTTTAGTGAAGAAGAACTACTTGCTTTATGTGAGGAGATGGGTATAGAAGTAGTTGAGAATGATAAGGATAATCATATCAAAGTATGTGGTAAGCCATTAACCTTTGAAGATATTAAATTAATTTTTACTAATGCTAATTATAACGAGGAGAACATAAAAAATGACTAAAGAGCAATTTATAAAACTTATGACTGTTATAAAGGAAAGATATTATTCATTAGAGAGTATATATGACAAGTTCAATGATTTATTTGGAGATGTTGGTGATAAATTTATTAGCAACACATCGTTGTTCCCTATCATTAAGGTTATTTCAGATATTGTCGGTGATGACAATGAGTGGATAGAATGGTACATATACGAAAAAGAATGGGGAACTAAGGAAGATATGGAAGTCACTGATGTAAATAATGATGTTGTACCTTCTGAAACATTGGAGGATTTATGGGAGCTGATACAGAGTAGCAAGAAAGTATGATAAAAACAGATTTTTATTTAATTATAAGGAAGTGATAATATTAAGCTTGCAATTATAGATGCAGACCTCATAGGCAGAACTAAGCATAGATTTCCAAATCTTGTGTGTATGAAATTGTCATCATATTACAAACAACTCGGTTGGAATGTTGAACTTAAACTGGACTATGAAAATATTGATACATATGATAAAGTTACTATTTCTAAAGTCTTTATGGATACAGAAATACCATTTGAACCAGAAGATAAGTCTATGAAAACTGAAGAACATATTGCTGATTTCTATAAGGATAACCCTATTCTTAATCTGCCAAATGTTCAATATGGTGGCACAGGATTTTATTACGATAAATCTCCAAGACTTGAAGAAGATATTGAACATATAATGCCTGATTATCATTTATATGACGATTGGGTAAATACTTGTATTACAAATGGTGAAAAACGAAAAGATTTTTATTGGTACACAGATTATTCTATTGGTTTTACCACAAGAGGCTGTATTAGGCATTGTAGTTTTTGTGTAAATAAAAATTATAATAAATGTTCTATTCACAGTAGTTTAATAGAATTTGTTGATAACACAAGAGCTAAAATCTGTTTGCTTGATGACAATATTCTTGCTTGTAAAGATTGGAGGAATATTATAGAACAACTTAATAATACAGGTAAGAAATTTCAGTTTAAACAAGGTATTGATGAGCGACTACTTACCGATGAAAAATGCGAAATGCTATTTAATCATAGTAATTATGATGGTGATTTTACGTTTGCATTTGATAACATTAAAGATAAAAACTTAATTATAAATCGTCTTGAAATGATACGCAGACATACTAATAGGCAAATGAGGTTTTATGTGTTTTGTGCTTTTAATCATAACAATCCAAATTATTATGATATGGAATTTTATCAGAAAGATATTCACGATTTGTTTGAAAGAATTAAAATTCTTATGGAATATGGTTGTTTACCTTATATTATGAGATATAAAGATTATGAGATAAGCAAATATCGTGGAATTTACATAACTGTTGCAAGATGGTGTAATCAACCTGCTTATTTTAAAAAGAAATCTATTCGGGAATTTGCTCAATTAAGTCAATCTACTTGTAAGAGTAAATGTGCAGACGTTAGGTATCTTGAACAGATTGAAACTGATTTTCCTGAAATAGCAAAAGAATATTTCGATTTAAAATGGGAAAATATAAATAGATTTTTAAAGCAATGATTTGAGGAGATGATAATATAAATCGTTATAAGGTTACTAATTTAGGAAAACCGTTATTACTTTATGCTGAAAATTTAGATGTTCTCAAGTCTGATTGGAAAGATTACATAGATGATGGTTGTGAGATAGAGTTATATCTGAATACAGAGTATCTTGACTATATTGACAAAATCAAAAGCAGTGCTAAATACATAGGGCAATATCACAAGAAAAATGGGTATGAAATACGAGAATGTTATAGTACGACTTGCTTTTGTGGAAAAGTTCTGATTCAGTTCACTATTGACACAAGAGATAATACTTATCTCGATTGTGTTCATTATCAAGTTTGGGAATATGGTTATATGTTAGTTCCTATATCTTGGACAGTAGGTAATCCAAAAGATTTTTACAGTAATATTATCAATGTAAACAGAATGAGATATGTGGAATATAGCTTTAGGTCATATAGTGAACCAAAATTGGCAAAACCTAAAGAATTGAAAAGCATCAAGAGTATCGGTTCTGCTGAATTTATTGCAAAGAAATGTAACACACAGGTGTTTATTGAAGGAAACAATATCTGGATAAAGCATACGGA
>NZ_CAKVKB010000186.1 GCF_934754915.1 uncultured Clostridium sp. | reverse complement strand
TATTTAATATATTTTTAGAACTAATAGTAATATTCAATAATAAAATTCTAATTGTAATATAATTTTAACACATTATGTTTTACAAATATATTATAATTATATTAATCGACTAATTAGAATATATTGGAAATGAGTGAAATTCGTGAAAAAAGTTTTAATCTTAACAATATCAACTGGACAAGGGCATAATCAAGCTGCTGCGTCTATATCAGAATCCTTCAAAGACAAAGATTATAAAGTAATCAGACATGATTTCTTACAGAATAATAGTAAAATCCTCAACGACATCATTGTGAAGGGTTATGAAATTATGGCATCTAAATTTCCAAAGCTATATGGTGAATTTTATAAATTGACTGATCATGATATTATAAATACACTTTTAAACATTCCATTTTATTTTTCAAGAAAAAAAGTTTCAAGACTTATAAAAGAATTAAATCCCGATATAATAATCGCCACACACGCTTTAAGTACAAGAATAGTTTCTCAATTAAAAAAAAGAGGATTGAAAATTCCATATATATTAGTTGTAACTGATTTCAAAGCCCACTATACATATATAAGCAAATATGTTGATGCATATATAACAGGAAGTGAATATACAAAACAATCGCTTATTGACAGGAATATAAATTCAAACAAAATATATCCTGTAGGAATACCAATAAACAGAAAATTTTATACTGAAATAACAAATGCTTCTCAATTAAAAGATAAAAAATACTTCAATCTATTGCTTATGAGTGGAAGTTTAGGATTAAATCAAATTTCATTAGTTTTAAAAGAATTACTAAAAAACCCAAATAGACTTCGAATTACTGTTGTATGCGGTAAAAATTTAAAATTAAAAAATTCTCTTGTAAAATATTGCAACGAGAATATATTTCCAAATAAAAAACTTCATATTCTAGGTTTTACAAAGGATATTTCTTACTTAATGGATTATTGTGATGTAATAATATCAAAACCCGGAGGATTAACTGTAACAGAATCTATAGTTAAAAATATCCCATTAATAATCCCATTTGCAATCCCCGGACAGGAAAAAGAAAATATTGATTTTTTAACTGGTGAAGGATATTCAATTTTAATTGATGATATGAATAAACTTAACGATACAGTAAATTATCTTATAGATAATCCTAAATATATGTTAATGAAAAAAGAGAAATTAAAAGCATTAGCTTCAACTTATTCATTAGAAAAAATTGTTGCTATAGCTGAAAATCTAATAAAAAACAATACAAAATAAGGTGACCATTTTATTAATGTGTCACCTTATTTTGTATTTATTTTTTCAAATTATTTTTTTGAAATATTTCAATAAATTCTTTATTATTCTTAGTTTTCGAAAGCATATTTATAAGATTTTCAGTAACATCATCTGCATTTCCATCTTTATACATAATCTTTCTTATTGAAAATGCAACATCAAGTTCGTCTTTAGATAACAATAAATCTTCTTTTCTAGTTCCTGATTTATATACATCTATAGCTGGGAAAATCCTTCTCTCTTGAAGCCTTCTATCAAGATGAACCTCCATATTCCCTGTTCCCTTAAATTCTTCAAAAATCATATCATCCATCCTTGAACCGGTTTCTATCAATGCTGTTGCAAGAATAGTAAGACTTCCACCTTCTTCAATATTCCTTGCTGCTCCAAAGAACTTTTTAGGCATTATCAAGGCTCCTGGATCAAGCCCTCCTGATAAAGTTCTTCCTGTTGGTGTTATTGTTAAATTATATGCCCTTGCCAATCTTGTTATACTATCCATAAGTATTACTACATCTTTCCCTTGCTCCACCATTCTCTTAGCTCTTTCTAGAACCATTTGAGCAACTTTTGCATGATTTTGAGGTTCTTCATCAAAAGTTGAATATACAACATCACCTTTTATAGATCTTATCATATCTGTAACTTCTTCTGGTCTTTCATCTATAAGTAGAACTATAAGTTTTATATCAGGATAATTTTTCACAACATTTTGAGCAACTTTTTTCAACAATGTTGTTTTTCCAGCTTTAGGTGGTGCAACTATTACTCCTCTTTGTCCTTTTCCTAATGGACATATTATATCCATCAGTCTAGATGATAAATCATTGCTATTTTGTGTTTCAAGTCTTAATCTTTCAATTGGATATATTGGTGTTAAAGTTTCAAATGACTTTCTTCCTACAGCTTTTTCAGGCGATTCACCATTAACTTTTTGAACAAATAACAGTGCCTTGAATTTTTCCCCCTCTTTAGCTTCTCTTATTTTACCTTCAACTTCGTCCCCAGTCCTTAAATTAAACCTTCTTATTTGAGATGGTGATACATATATATCTTCACTACTTGTTAAATAATTTTTACATCTTAAAAATCCAAAATTATTATTTTCTAGTATCTCTAATATTCCTTTAGCAGTATTAGATTCATTTATCATTTCCTTTAATACTTCTTTTTTCTCAACCTTTTTTTCATGAAACTCTTCACTTCGTACATTATTTGATGTTAAATTATCATTATAGCTTTTTTGTGAATTTTTTTCTTCATCATGAAGAGCTTTTTCATCACGAAGAGCCTTTGAGTTATTTGAATTATTTTGACGATTGTTTTGATTTTTAGGAGCAATGTTTTCTCTAAGAATAACTCCATCTTTTTGTACCATATTAGGAGAAACAGATAATATTTCTTCTATCAATTGATTCTTTTTATACTTAGATATATTTTTTATTTCCAACTCTTTAGCAATTTCTTTTAATTTGCTTAAAGTCATATTTTCATAATCCTGTTTAGTCAAACTTGCACCTCCAGATTTATAGATTCAAAGCATCTATAAATTATTCATTGATATATTTTTTATAACCGGAAATTTTATAAAGATTCTTTGATGTGATAATTATATAAAAAGACTAAGAAATTTCAATATTTCTAATATCAGATTTTAACTTTCAAAATTAAATTCAAATAAATTAAGATTAACTTTTCATAGTAATTTAAACTGGTGAAATTTCAATTTCACCAGTTTACTATATTATATATTAATTTGTTTTATAATACAAATTACTTTTTATGTATTTTTAAAATTATTTTTTGTATTTTAATGCTGCACCAATAAATCCTGTGAATAATGGATGTGGTTTATTAGGTCTTGATTTTAATTCTGGATGGAATTGTACTGCAACATACCATGGATGATCCTTAACTTCAACAATTTCAACCAATCTTTCATCTGGACTTGTTCCTGCAATTCTCATTCCTGCTTCAGCTATTTGTTGTCTATATTCATTGTTAAACTCATATCTATGTCTATGTCTTTCATTTATATTTTCTTTTCCATAAACCTCAAATGAAGTACTTTCAGGATCCAATTTACATGGATATTGTCCTAATCTCATTGTTCCACCAAGATTTTCTATGTACTTTTGGTCGTTCATTATATCAATTACTGGATATTTTGTATCTGGATTTATTTCTGAACTATTAGCCCCTTCAAATCCTAAAACATTTCTTGCATATTCTATAACTGCACATTGCATACCTAAACATATTCCTAGTAATGGAACTTTGTTTTCTCTTGCCCATTGTATTGCTGATATTTTACCTTCAATTCCTCTATCACCAAATCCACCAGGTACTAGTACACCATCAACACCTTTTAATAGTTCATTTACATCTCCTGTTTCAACATCTTCTGCATTAACCCATCTTATTTCAACTTGTGAATTATTTGCATATCCTCCATGACTTAATGCCTCAACTACTGATATATATGCGTCATGTAATTCAACATATTTACCAACTAAAGCTATTTCAACTTTTTCTTTAAGATTCTTTATTCTCTTAACCATATCAACCCATTCAGAATTGTCTATATCTTTACATCCTAAATGTAGTTTTTCACACACTAAATTATCTAATCCCTCATCATGAAGCATTAATGGCACTTCATAAAGATGGTCTGCATCAAGATTTTGTATAACTGATTTTCCATCTATATTACAGAATAACCCTATTTTAGCTTTAATATCTTCAGATAATTCCTGTTCTGTTCTACATACTATTATATCTGGCTGAATACCTATTGTTCTCAATTCCTTTACTGAATGTTGAGTAGGTTTAGTTTTTAATTCACCACCTTTTCTAAGATAAGGTACTAATGTAACATGAATATAACATACATTTTCTGCTCCAACTTCACTCTTAATTTGTCTTATTGCTTCTAAAAATGGTTGTGATTCTATATCACCAACAGTTCCTCCAATTTCAGTAATAACAATGTCTAAATCTCTTTCTTTGGCTACTTGATAAACTTTGTCTTTTATTTCATTAGTTATATGAGGGATTACTTGTACAGTTCCTCCAAGATATTCTCCTCTTCTTTCTTTTTCTATAACCGAGCTATATATTCTACCTGTTGTAACATTTGAGTTTTTACTTAAGCTTTCATCTATAAATCTTTCATAATGTCCTAAGTCTAAATCTGTTTCCGCTCCATCATCTGTTACAAATACTTCACCATGTTGGTATGGGCTCATTGTTCCTGGATCTACATTTAAATATGGATCAAATTTTTGAATCGATATTTTTAAACCTCTATTTTTTAATAATCTTCCAAGAGATGCGGCAGTTATTCCTTTTCCTAAACCAGATACAACTCCACCTGTAACGAAAATGTACTTTGTATTATTCATTTTATCCTCCTACGCCAAATCAAATTTATTTAAATTTTCTTATTGACTTATTTATTATATAGTGATATACTAAAAGTCACCCAATAAATGAACTCATTATTGGTTTATTTGTGTTGTTTTAATAACATAGGATATATAATATCACATATCTTTATTAATATCTAGTATTTTTTTACTAGTTTATTTGTTTTTTTATTTTTTCTTCTAATTTCATATATTCTTTTCTAAAAAAACTATTAATTAAAAATTTCTCTTCAGCTTTTCTAAACATATATTTTACTTGATTTGTGCTGCTTATTCCCAATACATTTATCAAATCCTCATTATTAAAAAAAGAATTATTTTTTAGCAATAATAATATTAAAAATCTTTTTTCTCTATTTTTTAATAGATTATTAAATTCTTTTCCTTCTACACCATAATAATTATATATTATTTCTAATATTCTCATTTGACTTTCGCTATTCATAAAACACCCTCTCTATTAAACACAATTTTACCGAAATATATATTTATTCAATTTTTATCAAATTATATTTATAAAATTAATGTAAGCGTCAAAAAATCCACGACTACAAAACATATAAAGCTTCCTGTTAAAATGAAAATAAATTCATTTTAACGGG
>NZ_CAKVKB010000185.1 GCF_934754915.1 uncultured Clostridium sp. | reverse complement strand
ATTAAGAAGCCTATGACTGATAGAGCATTATTTTTAATGCTCTATCAGTCATAGGCTTCTTAATTGCTTTTCTCATTTTTAGAAAATCACATATAGTATTTATCAATTCTTCATTATCTGAATATGAATTAATAATTTTATCTAGATTTGTACCTTTTTCTTTTTTAATATTTTCTTTTATTTTTCTTTTATTTTCTTTTTGTGGTGTAATTTCTCCACCTACTATAGGTGTAATTTCTCCACCTAGTAATGGTGTAACTTCTCCACTAGGTTCATTTTTTACACTAGGTGTAATTTCTCCACCTACTTTAATAAAATATCTACTTCTATTCCCCTTACCACTTTCCCTTATCAAAAAACCTTTGTTAATAAGGGAATTAAATATTTTATCTAATGTTCTATTATCAGAAATTCCAGTTTTCTTTTTAATTAATGATCTGCTTGGATCTGCATATCCTGTTTTATAATTCACATGTCTAAAAAGAATTAATAATAATCCTTTTTCCTTTATGTCCAGTCCTTCATTATCAATTATTGAATTGAACTGTTGCCATCTTGTGTTATCACTCATATTCCCTCCTTTCTTTTCCATAAATTCTCACTCCTTACTTCTGTGTTTCTTCTCCAATATATCCAATACATTCATTGTCATAATTTTTTAATATGTAGCACCAGTTAAACTTCTTAACTATATTACCAGGCCTTCTTATTGCTTTAACATTCTTTAAAAATACATCTGCATGTCCCCCATTAAATCTAATCATAAGATAATCATCTTCAATAACATTTACTTCTTCAATCTTTGATTCTATCCATAATTCAGGCTTACAATAGTAGAAAGTACCTTTTGATAACTGCTCTTTTAATTCTTGAATACCATCCATAATTCTCACCTACTTTTTGCTCACTTGAGTTTGAACCCATTCATCAAGTCCTTTTTTTGAGATATAGTATTTACCTGACACCATATAACTAGGAAAATCATCTTCTTTAAGCAACCTATACATTGTATTATTCCCAACTCCTAATAGCTTAGCTGCTTCCTTAGGTGTTAGTGCTAACTTTTCACTTTCAACTGGCTTAAATTCTTTTAGCTTGTCCTTAATTTCTGTTGTAATAAAATCCACTGTAAGATTAATGAATTTTTCAAAATAAGGATCTCTTTTAATATCTTCCATGTTTTTCCCTCCGTTTTAAATTGATTAGTTTTCTATTCAATCATAGATATAAGCCCTTCTATGCTTTTATTTCGATTTCAAATCGTTGGACAATAAATTATACCTTGATTGCTTTAAGTCTTTAAATTAACCTATTTTATGCACTTTCTCTCGATAAATTTTTCATAAGTTGTTTACGCTTGATGTCTTTTTCCTCTTCTGTTAATTCTTTAGGAATTTTATACAAACCCTTTTTTATATAAAATTCTTTATTATCATTGAACCATTTGAATAATCTTAAATTTTTTATGCTAACTGCTTTTATATTTGCCCCTGTAGTTCTTGCCTTAACTAATTTAGCAACAACATCAATATCTTTTTCATAAAATTGTATTAATGCTTCATGTGGCGTTGAACTATCATTTAGAATCTCGATACCATTTTCTTTGAATTTGCTGATTAATGCTGGTATGCTTATTTTATTACGATAATAAACTAATATATCATCTGAATAGCGATAGATTTGTCCACCATTCGCACAATAAATATAATTATCTTCTTTCAATGGTTTTAATGTAGCTCTACAAAATTCACATACTACCCTATATTTACCTGTATACATATTCATTCCATTTTTGGTATACATGCAATCATCACTTCCCTTTTAATTATTAAGGTTGCTACCCTTATATCAGCTATAAGTTATAATTCTTCAAGTTGTTGCAACTTACTTTTGTCCTCTCTATGCATTGTCATTTTAGATTTTCCACATTTGTGTGGAATATTTAGATATGAAATCTCCAATCGCTTGGAATTTTAATTTTTTTCATCTGAAAAGAATAATTCTGATACTGTTGTATCAAGTGCATATGCTAATTTTCTTAATGTTACAACAGGTATGTTTTCTATACCAGTTCTTTCAATGTTACAAATTGAAACTCTACTAACACCTGATTTCTTATGTAACTCTTCTTGAGTCCATCCTTTTTTTACTCTTGCTAATTTCAAAGATAACATTATATATCTCCCTTCATTTTTTATGTTTTTTAGCTATTTTGTCCAGTACTCTGAACATTTTTCATGTTTTTATAATACATCATATTTTATTAATATGCAATACTTTTTTAAACTTTTATTGTATATTTGTTCAGTATATTGTACAATTAGTATAGAGGTGATAGAATGATAAGAAGTAATTTATCAATACTTTTGGCAGAACGAAATTTAAAAATATCAAAAGTATCTGAAGTAACTAAAATATCTAGAACAACATTGACAGCTCTTTCTTCTAATTCAAGCAAAGGTATTCAACTTGATACAATAAATACATTGTGTAATTTTTTGTTAATAACTCCAGAAAAATTAATATCTTATATTCCTGTAGATATAAACATCACTAGTTTCACTTTAGATGGTGATTTATTACAACTAGAATTAGATATTATAAAAAATATGCAAGTTCATAAATGTGGATTGACTGGTAATTGCTATCCTACTTATAACGATGAAAAGAAAGTAATATCTTTAGATGTTCACATTGAACCTTATGATGAAGAATTAAATTCTAATGATGAAGATTTGATTGAAGAAAATAAAATACTAATAGATACCTTTAATAAACTACCAGTTCCATTTAGAAATGATATTGAACTTAAGATTTTAAATAATATTGAATTCGCTTTTGGTGTGGAACTTCAAGAACAATATGAATTAACTTTCACATGGGACAACAAATTAATTTTTGGTAAATAGATTATAAAAAATTTTCCAAAATGGATAAAAAAGATAAAACTTTGTCATAATGACGAACCCATGCTTAAAATTACAAGCACCCAACCCAGCGTTAAGGTGAGTAATAGTAGTTACTATAATATTTCGCATAGTAACTACTAAAACACTAAGGGTAACGTTACCCCCCAGTCACAATCCATAAATAATCTTATGTAGGTGGGTGCCAAAATGGAGGGTACCTCTTCCGAAAAGAAAATTATATTTTAAAAGGTAATCAATGAAATTGACGAGCAAATACTTTTAAATTTAAAACATTTAACCAAGTAACTATAGGTTGCGTTGTTACTGTATTAATTTTAATAAGCAACCACAACAATATTATGTAAGGAGCTGATAACATGAAATGGAGCGAAGCAAGAAAAACATATCCCAATAAATGGATTGTATTTGATAGTTTAAAGCAGCATGAAGAGGATAACAAATTATTAATTGAAGATATTGCTGTAATTGAAGTATTTGATGATATTAATGACGCATTTAAATATTATCGTATGCTGCATAGACAAGATAAATCGCGTCAATTAGGTTTTGATGATACAAGAAAAGATAAGCTTGAATATGAAACTGAAAGGATAGGTATTATCAGATGATTAAATTAAGGTACCAGGATAAATTATTATTTTGTTCTATATGTATAAAAATAGATGACCAGGTTCTTAATTTAGAGAATGTTTTAATTGATACTGGTTCAGCTACAACTTTAATAAATGCTGATTACATTACACTAGATGGAACAGAAAAAATAAGAAATGTTCAAGGCGTTGGAGGATATGAACGAATCCTTAAGAAAAACGTAAACACTTTTGAAATAAACAATAAGAAACTCAATAATGTTGCGTTATCCATAGGCGATATGGATTATGGAATAGATATTGATTTACTCATAGGCTTAGATATATTAACAGCTCTTAATGCTGATATAAATTTAAAAACTATGGAATTAATATTCAATTAGATAGCTTATATTGACTTATGGAGCTTTAATATATTCGCCCCTTATAGGAATATAATTAAAACTTATAGGAGGTCATAAAATGGCTAAAACAGTATATAAAAAGAAAATTAAAAATGGAAAAGAGTATTACTTTTATAGATTAAGACATGAAAACCTAGATAAGCCTAAGGATATTTATGCAAGAACAGTAAAGGAACTTGAAGCTAAGATTAAAAGTATAGTAAATGAATTAGATCATGGTGTTATATACAACAATAAAACATTTGGAGTATTTTTAGAGAATTGGCTTTATGATGTAAAATTTATGAATATAAAGAATACTACTAAAGCTATGTATGAATCACCTTATCGAAATCATATAAAAAATTCTCCCTTGACTAAACTTAAACTAACAGAAATTACAAGGGATAAAGTTCAAACATTTTATAATAATCTACAAAAGAAAAATGTTGGAATACCAACCATAAGAATAATACATTTAATTATAGGAGCTGCATTAAGGTATGCTTATAACAATGATATGATTATAAAAGACTTTACAAAAGCTCTTATACTCCCAAAAATTTCAGAAGAGGATAAATTAAAAAAAGATAAAAAAATACATGCATTTACAAAAGAAGAACAAAAAATATATATTGAAGGCATAAAAAACAGTCCATATGAATTAATATTCCTAATGGCTTTATATACAGGCCTAAGACAATCAGAATTACTTGCTCTTACCTGGAATGACATAGATTTTAAGAACAATATAGTATCAGTAAATAAAATTGCTAAATATCAAAAAATTATAAATAGAGAAGGTACTGGTGGAACTAAAATTGTAGTTCAGACACCAAAAAGCACTAGCAGTATAAGAAAAGTTCCTATACCTCAAGCTCTAGTAAACAAGTTAAAACAGCATAGGGCTAAATTAAATGAATCAAAATTAGTATTTGGTAAGTCCTTCAATGATAAAAATTTAATCTTTTATAATCCAAAAAGTGATTATTATAGTGGCAAATTAATATACTATTATTTTGAAAAATCTATAAAAGATATTAACAAAGTTCTTGAAAATAAATTACCTATGCTAACTTTTCATGATCTAAGACATACTTATGCAACAAGATTGTTTGAACTTGGAGAAAATCCAAAAACAGTTCAGGAACTTTTAGGTCATAGCAGTATATCTGTAACATTAAATATATATACTCATGTTATGGAAGAGGCAAAGCAAAATACAGTTAATAAACTAGATATTTTATATAAATCTATGTTATAAGGGGCAAAAAGAGGGGCAAAATTCCCCTCTTCACGCTATCAAATGGCTTATTTACTCATATATAAGCAAGTTCTTATTTTTACTTTCAATAAATATCATTTGATTCCTCCATCTCACAATGTACTATACATTATGAATTTACTATATCTCATATTATATAACATTAAATTTTATTATTCTATTTTAATATTGAAATTCAT
>NZ_CAKVKB010000184.1 GCF_934754915.1 uncultured Clostridium sp. | reverse complement strand
TTCAGATTCTCCTCATTATTTTCTAGTACGAGAATACCATACTTTTTATCTTACGACAATTATCTTACCACCCAGGGGTAAGTTGCTTTTTGATAATATTCGTTCTAGTGAGCCATATTGAAATTCACTTGTTTCTCCCTTTGAAGTTACCGAGAATCTTCTATGCACTCTTTGCTTACCTTCGAATTCCATTCTATCTTCAGCACTAGAGCCTAAATGTTTAGTTTTCTGCAATCTTTGATTATTCTGCGAAACTTTCAAATTTCAAAACCTCCTTAAAGTTCAGTCCTTCATCCGCTATCGCGATTAGCGGAGTTACTATGACTTCTGCTACTTCTGATAGTTCAGTTGCATATCACTATGCAAGTTGTTGCATTAGAAATTCATCTTTATTTACAACATATCTATCAGACCTCCCCAGGTAAGAACAACAACCTTCTTCTCATATATCTGCTATATTTACTCCTAAGGATTCGGGTAGTGTTGGACTTTGTTTTGTTTTGCAAACTCGTCCGTCCTTAGCAAGCCTTGTATATAGTTCGTGTCCCTCAGACCGAGAGTTTGCCTTAGGCTTCCTTCAGATTCCACCTCACGATGGACACCCTTGCCCTTGGCTAGTGGTTCCCACTACCAAGCCCACAACGGACTTTCACCGCCAAGTTGTTGCCCATGCTGGGCACACAAATAAAGATGATTCCTGTTTAGTACAGAAATCATCTCTTATATTAATATAGTATTTTTAAATTCTCCCCAATAAAGGATTTTTTTACAATCTTAGATTCTCTATTTTAAGAGTTAGTTTTTTGTGTTCTTGTATAGCTTTCAGCATCTACAAGTACATAAGATCCTTTTGCTGGTACAGTAATTTTTCCTTTAACTGTGCCTAAATTTTCTACTCCTGCTTTCTCAGAATCTAATACAACTATCCATTCCTTATCCCCTGGTAAGTTTATGTCAACATCTTTATCACTTGAATTAAACATTACCACCATATTATCCCAAATATCGCCAACAGCTTTACCATTTAAAGTATATGCAATTACGTTACTTCCATCAAAATCTACACCATTCTTTAAGAATTTTAAGTTAGCTTGAATGTCTTTAGTTGAATCCATTCTAAATGCTTTGTGTTCGTCTCTAAGTTTTAATAATCCTACATAGTATTGATATAAATCATTATATTCTCTTACTCTATCCCAATCAAGTTTATTTACATAATCTCCAGCATTAAAGCTGTTTTCAATAAGATTTCCTTCTTCATCACACTTAGTTCTTGCCAGCTCTTCACCTGCTATCATAAGAGGCATACCTTGTGATGTCCAGATTATTGAAGCACATAACTTGTCCATTTGAACTAGTTTAGAGTCTTTTGCATTTGGTTCAGTTAATTTCAACCTATCCCATAATGTGTTGTTATCATGACATGACGCATAAGTGATTGTTTGATATGGTTCATTAGCCCATGGTGCTTTTGAATAATTAACCTTTGAATAATCAATATCATCATGCTGAGTTGATGCTACTATACCAAATTTAATTGTATCTTCTAAATTTTCAACACCGTTTAAAAATCCTGGCTCTGTACTATTAAATACACTGCCCTTTAATCCATCTCTCAAATCATCACTAAACATACCCATTTGCAATTCACCAAATTCTGGGCAGTTAGCTTTTAATGCTTGTTTGGAAGAATCTAAAGCAGAAGTACCACCATTCCATCCTTCACCATAAGTTATAATAGTTGGATCAATTTCAGTTAATGCTTTCCTTATAGCTTTCATAGTATCAATATCATAAACAGCCATTAAGTCGAATCTAAAACCATCAATGTGATATTCGTTAACCCAGTATTTAACTGAATCTAGCATATATCTTCTAAACATATAATGATCTGATGCAGTTTCATTTCCACATCCAGAACCATTTGTAAAGTTTCCATCTTCATCAAAACGGTAATAATATCCTGGTACAGCTCTTTCTAAACATGAATCAGTATTGAATGTATGGTTGTAAACAACATCCATTACAACTTTTATTTCTTGTTTATGAAGTTCTCTTACCATCTCTTTGAATTCTTCAATTCTTATTTTACCATCATAAGGATTTGTTGAATAAGATCCTTCTGGTACATTGAAGTTTTGTGGATCATAACCCCAGTTATATTCTTCATCTGCCTTTGTTTCATCAACTGATTGATAATCATAAGATGGCATTAATTGAACTACATTGATTCCTAATTCTTTTAAATGTGATACTCCAGTTTTTACATCAGTTCCTGGAATTACAGTATCTGGCTGCCATACTCCTTTATATTTGCCCCTATATTTCATTTGAACACCTGAGCTTTCATCAATTGAAAAATCTCTAATATGCATTTCATATATTCTTGCATCTGTTGGTGATTCTAATTGAGGTTTAATATCTGAATCCCATCCTTCTGGATTAGTACTTTCTAAATTAACAACCATACTTCTTTTACCATTAATCCCAACTGCTTTTGCATAAGGATCAACAACTTCATTTACTTTTCCATTAACAGTTACTAAGTAATTGTAATACTCACCATCTAAATTTCCACTTTCAGTATAAATCCATTCACCATTATTTCCTTTTGTCATATCAACAATTTTTTCAGCTGGTGAACTATATGCCTTTCCATCCTTTCCGTAGAAAGCGATTTGTACTTTCTTAGCTGTCGGAGCCCATAAAACAAATTTTGTATTGTCCTTGCTATAAACAGCACCTAAATCTCCATCATATTTGTATAAATTATTAAAATATTCACTACCTAGCATTTTACTTCCTAAGCTTGCATCTAAGCTCTTATATTTGGGTTTTTCTAAAGTATAAGTACTATTAATGTCTATACTATCATTTAAGTTTATAGTGCCACCTAATTTTGTATCATTTATATTTACTACATAAGAATTATTAGGAATCTCAATTCCATCTTTCTTTATTGTGAAATCGTTTGTATTGCTGAGTAAAGAATTTACTTTAAAGCTCATACTGTTTAAAGAATCAATCTTAAAAGATGTTATTTCAGGAAATCTTATTGGTTCCTTCGGATTATAGTAAACCTTATCATCATCCTGTAACAAATATGCATTTATTTCACCATTATTATTTGCATAAGCTAAATTAATGTTTTTATCTTTACTATTATCATTTCCAACTTTAACTGAAAAAGCTTTTTTATCTACTACAGAGTTTTTTGTGATTGAAACTTCTTTTCCATAACCATTCTCAGAGTTGAAAGCTAAATCTTGATTATCTTGACCATCTAATGAAATTGAAGCAGTGCTTCCATCATAATCTTTTTCATATCTAAAATAGTTTAAGTTTAATGTAACTTTATCAAAATTTCTATTAAGTTCTTTATCAGAACGTGTTGTTTCTTCATCTTCTTGAGTAATTACTACTTCACTGTCACCTTTAGTTAAATCTACAGTTTCATCATTAGTAGCTTTTTCATCCCAGTCTCCCTTACGAACTATAAAGTTAAATGAACCAGCATTTTTAGGCATTTCAACAACTGCAAATCTGCCTTGCTCATCTTCCCCTATAAAATTTACCTGACTTCCATCCTTACCAGTTTGCCAGACCCAAACATTCCAGTCAGTATAATCTGCATCAGGTCTTACATACCTTACCTTCACATAAACTGTATCAGATATCTCAGCTGCCTTTGCAATTGACATTGGCATAGGAATAAAAGAAATTAAGAATAATAATACCATTATCATTGCAGATAATTTTTTTATAGTCCTCATATTAACCCCTCCCATTAAACGTTTTCTTTTTTTCATTTTAGCACACTTTTAGGTTTGTAAATAACATATATATAAACTTTGTAATATTTCACAATGTTTGAATTATATTATCTAAATATTCCTGCTTTGTTGTATTCTTAATATCATCTCTTTATACCCATAAGCTTTCCAATAGTTTTATCTATATATTTTCCCAAATAAAACACTCTGATTTTTGCTGTAAAATCTGAAGATGATCACCTGAATAAAAGTATTTTATTATATTTTTCTTCTGCTGCTAATTCTACTGTGAATTTCTTTTCTTCTTTTCTTATAATAAAAATCATAGGCCCAATAAACTTCTTATACTGTGCTAAACGCTCTATGCAAGTCTGAACATTTTTGCTACAAAAAGCAGCAAAAATAGGCGGTGAAAAAGTTTCAATACCTTCTGCAATAGTTATTACATCATCATTTATTCCTATTTCTATTCTAACTATTTCATATATGTGTTAACTAGTTCATAACATCTTTCTTTCGTAATTCTAGCCATTGTAGTATTATATTGTACTCCTGCCATAGAACCTCCACACTCATTAGCTTCTCTATCTGCAGTTGCATCTCTATATTCTATCCAGCTAATTTGTTTGTTTTTTAGCTCTTTCATCTCACTATTTGTAAGTTGAGTTTTTAGTAAACTATATATTTCATTTAGCATATCATCCCATCTTCCAAACTTTGTAGCTTCTGCTTCGTTCATCTCTGCAGTTACTCCATTTTCATATAGATAATCTAAATCACTCATTCCTTCTTCTACGGAGTTTAGCTTATTTATGTATTCATTTTTATAACTGTGTTGTACTACTTCACTACTAGTTTCTTCTTTAGCTGACTCTTTTACCTCTTTCTTTTTATCTATTTCTTCTTTCTTTTCTTTA
The DNA here is from genome assembly GCF_934754915.1 of uncultured Clostridium sp. Lineage (GTDB taxonomy): Bacteria > Bacillota > Clostridia > Clostridiales > Clostridiaceae > Clostridium. The sequence goes on along the minus strand of NZ_CAKVKB010000184.1, from coordinate 724 downwards.
TCTTCCTCTATATTGGGCTTTTCAGCTAGCCATCTTGCTTCTTCTCCACAACTTGGACAAAACTTTGTTACTTCGCTTGATTCTTCTCCACAACTATCACAATATACTATAGTTGTAGCTACTTCTTCTTTAGGATCTTCTTTTTTTGTACATCCAGTTACCATTAATGATATAACTAAACCCATTAATACAATCACTTTTTTCACTTTCATCTCTCCCTTATCGATTATAGATTCTTATCTATTTCTCTAAAATCTTCTTCCCCTACATTGCTAAACCACTCTTTTGTTTTTTCTTTAGCTTTTCTCTTAATTTCTGGCGTTATGAATACAGAAATCACACCCAAGGCTGTTATTATTGCTGTAAAATCATCTCCGTATCCTACTACTGGAATAGGGTCTGCTATTAAATCTATAGGTGATATGAAATACCCTAGTGCACTTATTATAGTTGCTTTAGCTTTAATAGGCACATTTGGATCTTTAAGTGCGTAAAAAAGTAACAATGCTCCGTACACTACAGATACACCAGCTTTAGAAAAAAACGATTTAATTTTGTTGAATAATGATTCTTCTGAGTAGTCGTTGTTGTACTTACTATTATCTTTCATATTTCTAATCTCCTTAACTATTATACATTTTGTAAATGCTATAATAGTGCAAAAATGCTTGAATAATTTTACAACTGAATAAAATAAAAAACATTTATGATAAATCCTTGTTAT
>NZ_CAKVKB010000183.1 GCF_934754915.1 uncultured Clostridium sp. | reverse complement strand
TTTGATGCAGATTCTCTGTTCTATTGACCGATTATCCGCTATTGCTTGATTTTTGGGTAGTTGCGGAGCAAACTCTATTTTAGACTTGAACCGTTCCAGCTATTATAAATGGCTGCACCGGAGCAAGAGCTTCCGGGAAGCGGAAAACGAAGCCTTATTGCACGACATCGTCATGATCTGCGCAGAGCACAACAGTACCTACTGGTATCGCCGGATCGCCGACGAGTATAACGCGACGCACGAGAAACGGTATAACCTGAAACGTTTCTACCGTTTGACACATCTCGTTGGCCTGCTGGCTGTTATCCGTAGGAAACGTCCGGCATACCAGCGCTCCACACCGGAGGTGACTGCGGAAAATATTCTGGACCGTGACTTCACTGCCCAAAGCACAAACGAAAAATGGTGCAGCGATGTAACGGAGATGAAGTATGGTTCAGAGGGAGAAAGAGCCTATTTGAGCGCCATTCTGGATTTGAAATGTAAGGATATTGTCTCTCTTGCCATTGGTAAGCCTAACAACAGCCAGCTCGTTTTTGATACATTTGACCTAGCGGTCAAAAAGTATCCGGATGTGCATCCGCTATTCCACAGTGACCGAGGGTTCCAGTACACGAGCCGACAGTTTAAGGGGAGGCTGGACAAGCAGCAGATGACACAAAGTATGTCACGAGTGGGAAGATGTATTGACAACGGTCCGATGGAAGGCTTCTGGGGCATTCTGAAGTGCGAGATGTATTACCTGAACCACTTTGAGACCTACGAAGAACTTGTGACAGCGGTCGAGCAATTCATCCACTACTACAACACCCAGCGGCGCCAGCACAGACTGGATTGCCAAGCACCAGCCAGTTACCACAGCCTTCTGGAAGCTGCGTAACAGAAAAACCAGGACTCCATTTCTGGAATCCTGGAAAAAGTTTTTGCTTTTTCGTCTGTCTACTTGACAGGGAGCGGTTCACCTCCTCATTAGAGGAACTTATTTTGATTTTATTCCCCCCCAATAATGCTATTGCTACAGACAGTATCTTGGTACTATCATTATATTCTTATAAACACAGTAAATTTACTTGACAACCGAAATTGTCCCATTCTGAAATAGCAAAATAGTATCACATGCTTGAGCAATATCGGATGTGCTATGACTAGCAATCAAGATACACTTGCCTTCAGCCTTTAGTTTCTGAAGAAGTGTATGAATATCAGACACTCCCTGCGCGTCTAGACCATTGAAAGGTTCATCCAGAATAAGGTTTGTCGGGTTTTCAAGAATAGCTTGCGCAATTCCCAGCCGCTGCCTCATGCCAAGCGAGTATTGCCCAACGTGCTTTTTGTCATCCGGATCAAGGCCTACAAAGCGGATAACTTCAGCGATGCGCTCTGCTGACGCTTTCCCGGAAGTTCTTGCTAAGATTGAGAGGTTTTTCAAGGCACTTAGATGAGGTAGGAATCCCGGCGTTTCAATAATAATGCCAGTTGAAGGTGCAAAATCGCAATCGCGGGTAACTACTTTTTTCTCAACAGTAACATATCCAGAAGACGGATGCGTAAAGCCACAAATGCACCGCATCAGGGTCGTTTTTCCGCAACCGTTTGGCCCAGTTAATCCATAGATATGACTATTTTCAAATGTAAAGGTAATACCATCTAGAACACAGTGCTTACCAGAATATGTTTTGTGAAGGTTTTGAATCGTAATCATCCGTATCCCTCCTTAATAGTTAAAATGACAAATCTTCTCGTCTGAGACGCAAGACCATAGCAACAATCAAAATAGCATCCAACGTACAGTATCCGAAAATGATTTCTTTATAATGAGCTAAAGATGGATCCATAGTCAAGATGCCATTGATAGTAGCAAAATAAACGGGTAAAGTCCAGTCAGTAAAAAGTGTCATCAAAATCCAGGAAGACAAAAGTGTGGTCATACAGATTGTTAGTCCAACAATACTCTTGCCGTATATTCCGAAAAGAAGAATGATAAGGAGCATGGATACCCAAAAGAGAAAGAGCGGAACCATCGCAACGAATGTTGCGTGTAAAGTCGAAAATTGATTGCGTATAATCGCAGGTGTGATGCCGTCCTGATCGTTCATTAGAAATCCCTGCTGTACAAATTGGCAATCACTCCATTGCCAATCTGATGACACATGTGTAAGGGATGCAAGAAAGACTGTTACGCAGCAGAGCACAAGCATTAGCAGGGCCAGAATAAAGCACATGAATATTTGAGCAAATAGCCATTTTACGCGATTGGTCCGAATGAGCAAATAATTCTGGAAAGAAATTTTTCGCGGAAGTTCATCAGCCATAATAAGGAACATGGCAGAACTCATGATTGTGTTGAACCCTTTTGCCAGATGATAATATAGTACATCGCCAGAAGATAATTGCAACTGTTGGTTTGTGAAGTTTGTAATTGCAATATCTGCTTCTGAAATCCCCAGCATAATGATAAAGACTAAAAGAACAAGTGTACGTGGAGAGTGTGCCCATGAAGATAAGCACGCCGATAATATGCTGCGAATTGCGAGCGGCTTTTCCTTAGACATAGCGAAGCCTCCTTTTCAGTCCAATATAGTATACCAGATAAGCTATGCCCCCTAATACGGTGCTTACGCCTAATGTCTGGAAAAAACGTTCCCAAGTTAATCCATCATTATAGAGTCCTGATGGAGATGGTAAGGTAATTCCAAGAATATGGCCATACAGGCCATATGACCAGAAATAACAGATAGCAATAGGTATCATGATGCACATTTATCAGGAATCCATACAGTTACAGAAAGACCTACGAGCGCCCAAAGCGCACCACTTAACAGTAAACCAAAGGCAATCCATAAATACATCGGCCATGCATTAAGTATACCGCTCCAATCACCATATAAACCATAAAATCCAATTTCTTGATCTGGGTATATACTTGGCTGGTACGGCAATGCAATAATATTCCATAGACAGCAATGTAGTAAGAACGGAAGTGCAATGCTAAGTCCACCAGCTAACATTGCTGCAATGCTTTTATGCTGAACGTATTGTCCTACACTTTGACGGATACCGCGTAGAAGGTGAAAACCAGTATTGATTTCATCAATCTGCGATAAGGCGAATGGTAAAACCGCACAGAAAGGAAGCATTAGCATGACACCGCCAAAAAAGATACCTCCAAGTGATTGTTCCAGTGCAGAGGGGCGGTATTCCAGCGCACTTTCAGCAGATTCTTGCCACGTTGGAATAGAGAATCCAAGCAGGCAAATAAATACAATTGCACTGGCTAAAACCATCCCCCACGAGAAAACAGCTCGTTTCATCTCATGGGACAGCATATCAATTCTCCTCACATTATTTTTTTAGACTTTCCCAAGTAATTAAAGGATTTGCTGCACCGCGATCAGCACTTGCGTTAAATGGATCAATGAAGGTCCCCGTTTGAGCATTGACATAAGCAATGTGCGTTATATTACTTTGATACTCTATGCGGGGATCTGGAAAGTCTCCAACAATGATCCAGCAGGGCATTGCACGGAAGACATCTTTATCAAGCTCGGGCGTATTTAACAGAACGAGTTCGCACAACTCAACTTTTCTAATGGCAGTAATTCGGCCAGCCGTGATACACTGTTGAATAGTTTCTAGAATATTCACCCAGGGAAGTAGCGGAACATCTTCTGCTAGGCAAGCTGTCTCCTGCACAAGATTTGTGCAGGAAAACGCCATACAGTTGTTGTCAACAAGGTAACCACCCATTGAAGGAGCAGGAATAAACGGCGCATATTTTTCCTGGCGATAAAAGCAAATGGATTCCTGAATATTATTGAGCGTGGAGCCATGTAACACCTGACAAATATCCGTTGCAGAAATTTCATAATAGCCTTTATCTGTCAGCTGCTTCAAGGGTGTCCCGTTTTCTTCGGTATAGAGCGTATAGCAGCTATAGGGAATGACACCATCCATATCCAGCTGGAAATCCACATCAACCTTTAAGCCTAATATTTGAAACATTGCATCAGTATAAGCTTTCCAAGCATCTTCTTTGGAAAATAGATTCTTTTCTGCATACATGCCTTCCACGGGAGTGCTGTATGCACAATCCTTCAAGGGATCCACTTGAGGAAACCAGGCAGTAAATCCACTATCGAGACTTGCAAAATGATTCTCTTGTGATTCGATCTGCATGTTAGGCGGGCAGGATATCCTTCCCCGCCAATCAATGTATTGCACATTGAGCACTGGTAATTGCTCTTTTTTCGGAACGATAATCGGTGCGGTAATCGTTAGGTCACCATTGCGGGTGGCAACAGAAATACTAAATGAAACCGGTGTTGTTTGGTGCAGCTGTTGAATGGAAAGGAACTCCATATTTTCAGCAGCGGTCAGTGTCGGAATGGACAGCATAAGGCAAGCCAACGCTGCAAGTAATTTTTTCATGCTCATACACCCTCCTGATGTTGCTGCAACATTTTATAATGCTTGGCCTACAGCAGAAGCTGTAGGCCAAGCAAGAGAATTAGTAAGCGTTAAAGTAGCCGTTAATAGTGATTGTATTGTATCCACTCAACGCATGGTCAGTATTGCCGCGAGCCTTCAGACCATATTGCTTGCCGGTAACAGTCTTATCAGAACGAATAGGAGTCTTGGTGCCAGGCGTTACCCACTTACTGCCATAAGTCGTGCTCATGTCGTAGGGGCTAGTAGGAACAAAGAAATTAGTCATGTTGGACACACCGCGGCTTGTATGGTGCATGACATAGGTGCGCTGGTCGTTCGTTTGCTTAAAACGGTAGCAAGCTTCAACGACCCAACCGAAGGTCTTTGCTTCAGTACTGCACAGATTGACACCGCTAAAAGGATGACGGCCTTTGTCCGTATCATTGCTACAATCTGCAAAAGCGACATTCACACCTAGAGTTAGGAGCATGGCAAACGTCAACAACATTGCAACAAGCTTTTTCATTATAATTTCCCTCCATTATTGCATTTGTTCAAAAAAGGTGTTATAGTTATGGCATGACCTTGCAAAACGTACAGCCTTTGTGGCTGTGTCGCTCCCCAGCGTGTTGTGCAAGGCTTTTTTTCTGCCCGTCTATAGGCAGAGACCGACTCTCTCCAATGGAACCACCCCATTCATCTGCTGCTTCTATGCTACCACAAATGCAGCAACTATTCAATAACTAAGTACTGAGGATGTAGCACTTTAAGGAACACTTTTAATAGCCGATGTTGCCGAAGTATTTTCCCCTGCAACTGTACCATAAGATACAACTTTATAAGTTCCAGAGCCAACGCTTGTCGATTTACTCAGCCTCGCAGTTGCGCCGCCTGCTGCCGACGCTGTCCATGAAGCAACTTGAATCCATGAATTGCCACTCTGTTTATACAATATAACTCGCAGCGAACAGTCTACAGGCTCTGATGGCGCAACGCTGCCGCGACAGTCG
>NZ_CAKVKB010000182.1 GCF_934754915.1 uncultured Clostridium sp. | reverse complement strand
ATATGAAGTCTATTAAAATAATTGTCTCATTATTATAAATAAAATTATTTTAATAAATTTCAAACAACATATTGAGAATGATTATCGTTTTTGTTATAATGTTTTTGTCAGAAAATTCACAGATAAAGTATTACTGTGAAAAATAGCAGATAATCTGTATGTCAGTATAAAATATGTTCAAATTGAGATTCTGTATTAAATGATTTTATGATATCAGTTAAACTGAGCATTTTAAGAATTTTTAGGCAGAACTTTATTGGAACTTATACACAATAAAAATATAGTATGAATATGCTATAAAAATCAGGAGGAATTTTAAATGAAAGACTATTTAGAAATTGTAGACGTTGTTGCAAGACAAATCCTAGACTCAAGATGTTTCCCTACTGTTGAAGTAGAAGTATATTTAGAAGATGGTACTGTAGGAAGAGCTGCTGTTCCATCAGGTGCATCAACAGGAATGTATGAAGCAGTTGAATTAAGAGATGGAGATAAGGATTATTATCAAGGAAAGAGTGTATTAAAAGCAGTAAAGAATGTTAATGAAACTATAGCAGAAGAATTAATTGGATGCAATGTTTTCAATCAGACTGAAATTGATAAGATGCTTATTGAATTAGATGGAACTGACAACAAAGGTAAATTAGGTGCAAATGCAATTCTTGGTGTATCTCTTGCAGTTGCAAATGCAGCAGCTAAAGCATTAGACATGCCTTTATACAGATACATTGGAGGAGTTAATGCAAAAGTTCTTCCAGTTCCAATGATGAATATCTTAAATGGTGGATCACATGCTGACAATTCAGTTGATTTACAAGAATTCATGATAATGCCAGCTGGAGCTGATACATTCAGCAATGCTTTAAGAATGTGCTCAGATGTATATCATACATTAAAGAAAATCTTAAATGATAAAGGATATTCTACTGGTATAGGTGATGAAGGTGGATTTGCTCCAGACTTAAAGAGCAATAAAGAAGCTTTAGATGTTATTATTGAAGCTATAGAAAAAGCTGGATATAAACCAGGAGAAGAAATGTTTATTGCTATAGATGCTGCTTCTTCTGAATATTATAAAGATGGAAAATATGTATTAGAACATGAAGGAAAGACATTTACATCAGAAGAAATGGTTGATTTCCTTGAAAAATGGGTTGATGAATATCCAATAATCTCTATTGAAGATGGTCTTGCAGAAGAAGACTGGGATGGATGGAAGATACTTACTGAAAGACTTGGAAAGAAAGTTCAGCTTGTAGGTGATGATTTATTTGTTACTAATACTAAGAGATTAGAAAAAGGAATAAGTCTTGGAGTTGCAAACTCAATACTTATAAAATTAAATCAAATTGGTACATTAACTGAAACTTTAAATGCTATAGAAATGGCTAACAGAGCTGGATATACAGCTGTAGTTTCTCATAGAAGCGGTGAAACAGAAGATACAACAATTGCTGATTTAGTTGTAGCTGTAAATGCTGGTCAAATAAAGACTGGTGCACCTGCAAGATCTGAAAGAGTTGCTAAATACAATCAATTATTAAGAATTGAAGAAGAACTTGGAAAGGTTGCAGAATTTAGAGGTAAGAAAGCTTACTTTAACTTAAAAAAATAATTTTTAGGATTTTAAATACTGGATCTATGATTATTAATAAATTATAAATATTTTTTCTACTAATACCTGAAAGACCACATCAACTAAGCTGATTAAAGCCAATTGATGTGGTCATTTTAAACTACTGTTTAAATTTAATTGAAAGAGAACTAAAAGTATAACTGATTTCCAATTATAGAACTATTAGTTGAAATCAAGATAGGTAGTATTTTCAGGTACTCCTGTTACAGATGCATCATATCCTTCATTCAATGAATTTATAGAATTCATATCTTCATTTGAAAGTTCAAAATCGAATATGTTAAAATTTTCTTTTATTCTTTCTTGGTTAGATGATTTTGGAATAGGAATTACACCTCTTTGAATATGCCATTTTAATATGATTTGTGCAATTGTCTTTTTATATTTTTCTGATAGGCTAGTTAGCAGTTGGTTTGAAAATAGCTTTCCTCTCATTATAGGACTCCATGCTATAAGTTGAATATTGTTTTTGATGCAGTAATCTACCATTTCAGGTTTTGAATTTTGAGGATGCATTTCAACCTGATTTACCATTGGCATTATTTCAGCAGTCTTCTTTAATTCTTCTAAGTGACCTATTTTAAAATTGCATACGCCTATTGCTTTTACTTTTCCAGTTTTATATAGATGCTCAAAAGCCTTCCATGTTTCAGCATTTAATTTATTTGGCCAATGAACAAGGTATAAATCTAAATAATCTGTTTGAAGTTTTTTTAATGATTCATTAAAAGCTTTTAATGTGTTTTCATATCCGTGATCATCATTCCAAAGCTTTGTTGCTAAAAATATGTCTTTTCTGTCAATTTTGCTTTCCTTTATTCCATTTCCAACTCCAATTTCATTTCCGTAGAAAGAAGCTGTATCTATTTGTCTGTATCCTGCTTCTAAAGCATATTTTACTATTTCTGCTGTTTCTTTATCGTTTCCAGACTTATATGTACCGAATCCTATAGCTGGTATTTTTATGTCATTATTTAAGATTTTAAATTTTTCATTCATTATATTTTACCTACCTTTCACATTCTATTACTCTTATATCATTTTTTCCTGCAACTAACGCTTTTGTTGCAATCTTATAAAATAGTGATGTATCAACAACTCCTATAATGCTTTTCAAAGTATCGTTTAGTTTACCTATATCTTCTATATAACAATTGCTGAAATCTACATCCATTAGAAATAATCCATGATCACTTCGTGTAAATCCATCTTTTGAATTACTGCTTCTCATGATAGGTTTTCCACCAATATTTTTTACAGCTTTATTAACTATTCCAAGGCTTTCAGGTATTATTTCTAAAACAACAGGGTATTTAAAATCTAATCTGTCAACTACTTTACTTTCATCTACAAGAAGAATATATTGATCAGCCATTGATGCTATTATCTTTTCTTTTGTATGAATGCCACCACCACTTTTTAATGCATTAAGGCTATTATCAACTTCATCACAACCATCAAATGCAATTGGTATAGAATCAACACTCATAGTGGGAATAACCTGCAATCCATTTTCAATACATAATAATTCTGTTTTTAAAGAAGGAGTAATTATTTTAACATTCATTCCTGATTCTTTAATATAAGACACAAGGTATGAAATGGTACTGCCTCCTCCAAGTCCTATTATAGAATTATTTTTTATATATTTTAGAGCTTCTTTTGCACATTTTTTTTTCAATTTTATCATCCTTTCCATATTTTAAAATTTTAAATTTTATCATCTGCAATTGATTGCTCATGTCTGCTTAAATTCTTATAAACATCCTGCTTTCCAACTACCATAAAAAGATATAAAATTTCAATTATAGTCATAGCTGAAATTCTTGAAAAGAAATATTCATCTAAAAATAATTTTTCTCTTGTTGCAGTCTTTATATGATATTTGCAGCTTTTAGCTAGTGGAGATTTGTCATTATTGGTAATTGCTATTGTGGCTGCACCTTTTTCCTGGGCAACATGGACAACATCAATTAATTTTTTAGAAGCACCGGAATTTGAAATTGCAATGACAACATCTTTTTCGGTAAGATTATAGGTATATGCAATTTGAGTTTCCCATATTGTATTTGCGACAGATGGGATTCCTATTTGATTGAATTTATAACAGCCGTCGAGTGCTACAGGAATTGTATTTCCTACAGCAGCAAATTGGATTGTTCTAGCATTTTTTAAAAGATTGAGAATCTCTTTAAGTTGTATTTCATTTATTGATGAAATTGTCTGTTTCATTTCTTCAATTTTATTTAACATGATGCTGTTAAGAGAGTCTTTAATATTTTGCTCACTTATATTTCCTGAAGCCTTAACATCTTTTTTTGAGTCATCAGCAAGTTCTTTTGCCAAAGTAATCTTAAAATGATGGAACCCTTTCATACCACATTTTCTACAAAATCTTGTTACAGTTGCATCACTTGTTCCTGCTGCTTCAGCTAATTCTGAGATGGTCATTTCAATGAGAAGTGAAGGGTTGTTTAAAGCATACTGAGCAATTTTCTTTTCAGCTTCAAAAAAATTAGCATATTCAGAATAAATAGTATTTATAATGGAATTAATTTTATCCATAACTGTATCCTTTCTTTTGATTATTTTGATAATATAAATATTCTAATCAACAATGTAAAATGAACCATTTATGATGAAGGATGAAATCTTTTCAAGACTTCTTTAATTATTATGTAGTTTTATTATTGGAACATATAATCTATATTTGGATTAACAATAAAAGGTGGATTTTTTAGTTTTTATACGTATTAGATAAATTTTTCATATAATTTCAATCCTGTAATATATAATATACTAGCAAAAATAATTTTTGTAAATAGAATATCGATAAAAATAATTTTCATAGATTAGCAAAAAAATATTAAGGAAATAACTTGACAAGATATGAATAATAATATATCATTTAATTGAGAATGATTTTCAATGAATTTTGGATAGTAAAAAACTTCTTTGAAGCGCACACAACAAAGAAGCAAAAAATTATTATATTTTATTGTTGAAAAAGTCTCTAGTTATTTAATCACAACACAATTAAATAAGGCTAACAATATCACACGCAGGTTATTGTTAGAAAAAAGAAATCTTATTGTATAGTCTCACGCACGCACACATTACTATACAATAAGATTTTAGTTTTATTTTAAGAAATTGTCAAGAAAAATAATATAGATTAGATGGATAACTGCTTTTAAGATAATGAATATAAATTTAATTGAAAATTTATATTGAATATTTAATATGGAACAAAATAATAGATAACTTAAAGAACAATATACTAACACTTAAGTATATGTTGCACTATAAATTATTAATTTCAAAATTATTTAAAGAAAAAGATAAATAATATGACAGACCAGTAAGAAAATAAATATCATTATTTTGATGAATAAATAACAAAAAATAAAAAATATCTTATTTGGAAATAGGAAAAGCAATTGTAGTTTCTAATATAGATAGTAGAGCTACATTATTAAAAGAAATCTTTGAAAAATTTAATTATTAATTCTAATTTGTTAATTTAATATATTATGTATATATCTAATATTGATATTTTACAAAATAGTCAGAAAATTCGTGATTTTGAAAAGTAAATGATAAATTAAAAAGTTAAAATTTAATATAATGATAAAAATGTCTAGATATTTTTGATAAACATATAAAAATATCTGGGTATTTTTATATGTTATAAACTTAACAAAGATTTTTATAAATATTATGGTAAATAATATAAGTATATATATATATGCATAATCTTGACAACGATTGTAAAATGAGATAATATTTCACTTGAAAGGATATTTAGATATAT
>NZ_CAKVKB010000181.1 GCF_934754915.1 uncultured Clostridium sp. | reverse complement strand
CAATAAGATTATATCATAAATACAAATATATTTTTATAGATTTGTATAGATTATTTTTAACTGTTAAAAGCCTCCTTAAGTTTATTTATACATCCTACAGTATATCTATTAATTTTTCTCCTGTTTTTTTTAAAAATGCATTAAACATTTCCTTTTCATTTTGTGAAAAATCATTAAGAACAATACTATATAATTCATCATATATTTTTATTATTTCAGGACATATAGATTTTGATTTTTCAGTAGGATACAAATTCCAGACTCTTTTGTCTTCTGATGAAGGAACTTTTTTTATAAATTCATGTTTTTCAAGATAAGAAATAGCACGGGTGATATTGCTTGGATTTATGTAGAATAAGTTCATAAAATCTTTTAGAGATATTCCTGGCTGTTCACATATTCTTACTATATACATATGATGACTGCTGTTAATACCTATATAAAAAATTTTATAAAGATTTTATCTTTCGTTGTCAATTGATAGTATATTTGCTTAACTCATTTCCATCATAAAATACAACAGATCCAACATCAATCTGTTTTTCATAAAGAATATGGTCAGGAACGCTTATAGTTAAATTTTCTTTGGTATTATCATCTTGAAGAATGACATCAACACAGTATTCTTCTTCATCAGGACGTTCTTCGCATCCAAAATCCTGTTCTCTTATGCTTATAATACGATATATTTTTTTATTCATAATTTATGAATTCCCTTCTTTTAAGATAATTTTTCTACACCATTTATATTAGCCTGTTCATTTTCATCCATAGGAACAAGAAGATATTTTCTGCCATCTATTATTTCATATTTTATCTGATCAGCTTTTTCAGGATTGACCTGGACCATAACATCATAAGTCAAAGTTTTGGTACTTGAAGTATTTGATATTTCGTTTAAAGTATCTTCATCTTCAAGCTTTATATGTGCCACATCAGCAGCAGTTTCCATGTTTTGTAAAGTTTCATTATTCAGATTTTCAAGGACAGCTCTGCCGTCTAAATCTTCATGGTGTAAGTCATCAGTATCTGGTGAATTATTATGGGAAGATTCCATAGTTTTTTCAAGTTTATTCTGCAGAATCTGAACTTGTTTTTCAAGTCTTTTTTCTTTTTTCCTCTGCTCATTTTTTGCAAGTATTTTTGAATCTATAAGATTTTCTGCTGCTGGAGGTGTATCACCAAATTCCTCTGTATAAGATTTTTGTATTTTTTCAGAAATTTCCTTAGGAACACCGCTTTCTTCAAGAACATCTGAAATGGTGTTATCTGTAAGAAGCATAGGATCAGCATTATCTCCATTTACTGTATTATGATTATCCACAAGGATATTTAAGGTATCCTGAATTTCCATAACAAGATTTTCAGATTTTTCATCATCACTGCCAGCTGCATTCTTTATTATATTTGTAAAGGATTCTTTTTGTTCAGATGAAGTCTGTTTTGAAATGCATCCAAGACCATCTTCCATGAGTTCTGGATGGGTTTCTTTTGTATTTTTTGTATAATATATGACTGAATGAATATCAGAACTTCTGTCAATAAAAGCAGGGAATATAAATCCATTAGATGGAGCTTCAACAACCCAGTCTCTTGAACGTGCACCTATTCTGTTGTCATCTGGAAGATAACTAAGGCCTGGTTTTGATAAGGATACAGGACAGATAGCACATAAAATATATTCATATACTTCTTCTGATTCATCAACTTTCATGTTGTCTTTAGTTTTTATTATTACATCATAAGCATCATGGAAAAGAAGTATTAGAAAGTTTCCAGTATAATCATAATTATCTATTATATTATTATAAAATTCATCAAGAAGATTTTCATCTTTTAAACAGCTTCTTTTGAGCTTCATAAGGTCAAATTGTCTTCCGCCTTCTTCTTCTGATTGCATAGTAAAATCAAGCTGAAGAAGATTGTTTCCTATTGTACCAGACAACGTTTTTTTTGCAATCTCTAAATATTTAAAAAATTCATCTTCTTCAAGATTAAGAAAAGTTTCATTAAATTTTAAAATGATATTTTTTTCACCATTTACGTAGCATCCACACATTTTCGTAAATGTACAGTCATCTTTTTTTAAACGTTTTTTTAGTTCAAGTATATCTTTTTTTCTCATATTTAAATCCTCTCATTTAAAGATAATTTATATAGTCAATTGGCAATGTACAATTGACAATTTAGGAAGAAATCTCAATGGAAATTTCTTCGATTAAATTTTTATTTAGGTTTTTATTGGAACATATACTTAAGTATATTATTCTATCATTTCCTCTGCAAGTGAGAAAATATATTTCAATTGACAATAAAGGATGAAAAATCTCATCAGAGATTTCTTTGATTAAATTATTATTCAGTTTTTTTATTTAAACAATATTTAAGTTTAAGTGTATTATTTTATGAATTGCTCTGCAGATGAAAAAATATTAAAGAAAATAATGTATACATTTCATAATAAAGATTATAATGGAGTAAAAAAGAATTCTGACATATTACTGTAACAGAAAAAAGATATGATATAATTGTAGTTTTTATATATTAAATTATATATGCTGCAAGATTAAAATTTATCTTGTATATGCAGCATATGAAAAAAATATTACAAGGATTTAATCATTCATTGCTAATTGTGCATTGTTAATTTAAGTCCATACATGTATATGATTTAAATAATAAAATTAAATTTGGATGTTGGATTACCATAGTTTTATATAATTTAAAGGAATATTAATATATATGTATTTACTTAAAGAATGCTATATATTGATTTATCTTTATATTCACACTGATATAAAAAATCTTTAGATAATGAATGATGCGGATTTTGGAGGGCTTAGGAAATGATAAACAAGAGATTTAAAATAATAGCTTCATTAGCAATTGTATTTTCATTAAACATTGAAGGAGCATTTGCTTCATCATATGATAATACAGATAGACTTGAAAAAATAATACGTAATAATCTAAAACAATGGGAAGAAGAATTTGAGATACCATATTATTCTTCTGATATAATAAATGTCATAAAAGAATCTGTTGATGATGATCAATATTTAAGAAGATCTATTAAAAGTATAGCTGTAAGACAAAAAGGGAAAAAAATCTTGGTTGATATAACATATAGAACATCAAAAGAAGAAGAAGAATATATAGATACTGTCCTTGAACCTGTGGTTAAAAATATAGCAGGGGAAAATATGAGTGACTATGAAAAAGTAAAGGCTATAAATAAATATATATGTGATGAATTTCAGTATGATACCACATTAGAAAAAGACAATACTTATGAAGGCCTTACAACAGGATTTACAACCTGTAATGGATATGCAATGACTGCAAGTAAGATGTTTTCTATGGCAGGACTTGAAAATAAAATTGTACTTGGAACTTTGGATGGTATTTCACATGGATGGAATGAGGTAAAGATTGATGGCAAATGGTATAATATAGATGTTACAAACAATGATTATACAAGCAGCGATAAATATTTTTTAAAAAGTGATGATTCTTTTAAAAGAGAAGGATTTGTATGGAATGATGATAAGACTTATGAACCTTGTAATGAAGATTACATTAATTTAGCTGTTTTAATAGAATAAAAAGTATTTAAGGAGAAATTTATGGAATGTTTTGAAGATGAAATAATACGAGATTTAAAATATAGGAATGAAAGCATAGATGATAATATCAATGAAATTTGATAATTTTAAATTTGCAAGTTCACAATTTCAGGGGAATGTTTTTTTGAAGAATGCAGCTTAAAAGGATGTAATTTTAAAGATATAAATTTTGCATCTACCCAGTTTAACAGATGCAATTTGTCCAAAGCAGATTTTAGAGGGGCTTATGGGTACAATATTGATATTAACAGCAATATTTTAAAAAAGGCAAAATTTTCATTTCCAGAGGTTACAAGTCTGCTAAGTTCTTTGGATATAATAATAGATTAAAATTTTATCATATGTGTTTTAATCAATAACTTATAATAAATGATGAAATTATTGCAAGATTTTTTTGATTTTATTATTAGAATATGCATATAACAGAATTTATTTGAAGTTTAGGGAGAAAAAATGGCTAAATCAATATCAAAAAATGCATTATTTAAATCAATATTGAATATATTCAATATAATACTGCCAATAATAGTAACACCAGTAATAACAAGAACCTTTACACAAAATCAGATGTCATATATAACTCAGGCTGAAACATTTAATACAGTTCTCATAGCATTTGCAGGTTTTGGAGCTTATCAGTATGGACTTAGAGAAATAAGCAGGGTTCGTGATGATAAGAAGAAACTGAGCCAGACTTTCACAAGTCTGTTTATAATAAGCACAACAGCAACAATAATAGTAACAGCTATATATATGTTTGGACTTTTCAAATTTTATAAAGATAATCCTGCTTTTTATGCATGTTTTATTATGGGATTTAACATAGTATTGAATTTATTTTATGTTGAATGGGTTAATGAAGCTCTTGAAAATTATGATTTTATAGCATTAAAAACAATGATAGTAAAAATAATATATTCAGTTATAATTTTATGTGCTATCCATTCAATTGATGATTTTAATATGTATATATATTTGGGAGTAGCTGTAAATGTAGCCAACAATTTATGGAGTTATTTTTATATAAAGAAGAGGATTAAATTTGATTTTTCACATTTAAAGATAAAAAAATATGTAAAACCAATGTTTCTGGCAATGCTTCTTTCAAATACAAGCCTTTTATATACCCAATGTGACAGACTTCTTATAATCAGTTTTTCAGGCGAAGCAGATTTGGCAGCATATGGAATAGCACAGAAGGCTATGACAATAATAAATACTTTAATGCTTACAATAATTCAAGTCAGTATGCCAAGACTTGCAAATAATCTTGGAAATGATGAAAGCAGCATGTATTTAAGGCTTTTAAATAAAGTTATGAGAATATATTTTCTTTTATTGTTTCCAGCATCAATAGGACTCTTGTGTGTTTCAAAACATGTAATGTGGATATTCAATGTGAACTACATACCATGGTATCCAGTAATGATGGGATTTTCAATATATATGCTGACTCTTGGTGTACAGGGGATAATATCAAATCAAATTATATATTTATATAAGAAAGAAAAAGAAGATGTTAAAATATTCTTTATATGTGGAATTTTCAATGTGGTATTAAACTTTATTCTTTTAATGTGTGGTTTATTTACCCCAGCAAATTCTATTATGATTACAGCACTGTCAAATATTCTTGTAATTTTATGTGAATATAGAATTGTGAAAAAAGAACTAAAACTTAATATAAAATTATTTGGATTTGAAAACATGAAATATTTTTATTATTCTATCTTGTTTATTCCATTAACATTCATTGTGAATTTATATGTGAAGAATATGATTATTTCATGTGCTTTTGATATTTTATTATGCGGGGTGTTATATCTTTCAATTCTTGTTATTACAAAAGATAAAGTATTCTTTGATATTTATGAACGATGTATGGGAAAATTTAAAAATGTATTGAAAAAATAATTCAAAGATTTTAGAAAAATGATAGTTTGTCAACACTCGTCAGCCAGGTAATAATGAAAAGGGCAGTATTG
>NZ_CAKVKB010000180.1 GCF_934754915.1 uncultured Clostridium sp. | reverse complement strand
TTTTAAAACAAATTTAAATATACCATATAAAAATAATTATAATCTATATTTTTAAATTGCTTAAGTTGACGACATTGTGCAATCGCTACTGTAATTGCTAATGTCGTAAGTTCAATTTTGTTATTTGTGAAGCTTATTAAAACAGATAGTGTTATTCATTTGAATATAAATGAGCTGAAAATTAATAAAAATATATTTAGAAAAATAATGCAAATCGGGCTTCCAACAGGAATTCAAAGTGCTGTATTTACAATAGCAAATATATTGATTCAATCTGCAATAAATAGCCTTGGAACAATTGTTATTGCAGCCTCAAGCGCCGCTTTTAACATTGAGATCTTCGCTTATGACATATTAAATTCTTTCAGTCAGGCCTGTACTACATTTACAGGACAAAACTATGGAGCAAAACAGTTAAAGAGGTGTCAAAAAATACTTATTCTATGTATTTTAGAAGATGCAACAGCTCTAATACTTTCAATTACTTTAGTACTTATCTTTGGAAAAGAGTTAATTTCTATATTTAATAATGATCCACAGGTAGTTGAAATAGGATATACAAGACTTTTGATGGTATTTTCAGCATACATATTCAGCATGCTATATGAAAATATGTCTGGATATCTACGAGGATTCGGAATTTCACTTATGCCCGCATTACTTACTATTATAGGTGTCTGCTGTGTACGAATCATATGGATTTATACTGCTTTTCCAATTCACAGAACATTTACAACAATTATGATGGCATACCCCATAAGTTTGTCTATAACAGCATTACTAATTTTTATTGCAGTTATGGTATACCGACCATCACATAAATTACAAATAAATAAAGGAGACATGCAATAATGAAACAAAATATAAAAAGTCGTATTACATTAAACAATGGAATTTCAATGCCTATCATTGGATATGGAGTTTTTAGAATGACTGACCCAATAAAATGTGAAGAAGCAGTTGTTCAAGCAATTCAAGCAGGATACCGTCTGATTGACACTGCTGCTGCTTATGAAAATGAAGAAGCCGTGGGACGAGCAATCAAGCAATGTGGCATTCCGCGAGAAGATTTATTTATTACAACTAAACTTTGGGTTACAGATACAAATTATGAAAAAGCAAAAGATGGATTTTCACGTTCTCTAAAAAGACTAGGATTAGACTATGTTGATTTATATTTGATACATCAGCCATATAATGATTATTATGGAGCATGGCGTGCTTTGGAAGAATTATATGAAGAAGGAAAAGTAAAATCTATAGGTGTAGATAATTTTACTCAGGATAGACTTGCTGATTTTCTATTTTTTAATAAAATAAGACCTGCTGTAAATATGATTGAGTGTAATGCTATTTTCCAACGTGAAGATGAAAGACAATATTTAAGTGAACAGAATATTGTTATGGAAGCATGGTCACCTTTAGCTGCTGGACAAACAACTCTTTTTAATAATCCATTGTTATGCCAAATTACAAATGCACACAATAAATCCGTTCCTCAGATTATTCTTAGATGGCTTGTTCAAAGAAAAATTGTACCAATTGTAAAAT
This sequence comes from uncultured Clostridium sp., assembly GCF_934754915.1. Classification (GTDB taxonomy): domain Bacteria; phylum Bacillota; class Clostridia; order Clostridiales; family Clostridiaceae; genus Clostridium. The sequence goes on along the minus strand of NZ_CAKVKB010000180.1, from coordinate 4,065 downwards.
CTGAAAATCCTATAAGAATGAAAGAAAATCTAGATATTTTGGATTTTACGTTAACAGAAGATGACATGAGGAAAATTGAAATATTAGATACTGGACATACTTATGCAACACCTCGAAACACTGGAGAAGCAGTTACCAGTTTCCTTGAAAGATCAAAATTATACAATGTATAAAAAGATAAAAAAATAATGTATTTCCAGCTCTCTTATGCTAAAACAAATGCAAAAGATTGATGGTATACTCCATTTTCCTCAATATTCAGACTAATAGTTAAAATTACCTGACACATGTATAAATTACATATATTTATCTGAATCAAAACCTTTTATTATACAACACAAAATACAAATGAACTGCTCCCTGTCAAATAGACAAAAAGAGCAGTTCATTTTTACTACAATACCATAAAACCTTGTAATTACCGGCATATATTACCACATATTCATTTTTTATATTTATAAGGTCAAGTATATTTCTTAGATTTTTTAAAAAAACAAAATTTCTATATAAATCAAATTTTCTAATCAATATTCAATTATTTAAACATCAATTATGATCATCTCTATTTATTATTATATCATAACCAAATAATCAACTTCTTAAGTATAACTTAAATTCTTCTAAGGTATTAAAAATTATATTAAATACAAATTCTGTTCTTCTTTAGTTTTTACTTTTCTAAGCAGATTTATTAAACCACTATATAAATAATTTAAATTCTTTTTCATATGCAAACATTATTCTTCTATTTTATATATTTTTATCTATTATTTATATTAAATAAACCATATTTTCTTTTTTTATATAAAATGTTACAATATCTATATACTCACTAAAAAAGATTATTACATAAAAACAAATGTATATAATTTTGTATGTATAATCTCAGATAAAATCAATCCTTTAAATTGAATCGAAATACTCCAAATATAACAATCTTCAAAAATAAAGATGTGGGTTACAGCATCAAATCTGAAAAATGTTTAATAATTAGGAAAGGAGAGTTACTGCAAAAACAAGTAACATTATAAAAAGTATTTTATAATTTTTTCAGTAACAATAAATTTATGGCAACTTACGTATTAATTCATGGAGGATGGTGCGCTTCATGGTGTTGGGATTTTAATGTTAAAACTTTAGAAAATGCAGGTCATAAAGTAATTTGCATTGATTTACCTGGACATGGTACTAATAAAACGATAGACATTGAACATGTTACTTTGAAGGATCACGTTAATTATATTGAAAATTTCCTATCAGGTATTGATACTCCTGTTATTTTAGTGGCACATTCAATGTCTGGTATGATTATTTCACAGGTAGCGGAAGATATGCCGCAAAAGGTTGAAAAATTGGTTTACTTTGCAGCATTTTTACCTGAAGGTAATGTTACAATGACAAAGTATCTTGAAGAAGACATCTGGACTGCTGTTAGTCCTGAAACTACTGTTAATCTTCCAAATGGCTTATGCACATTTGAAGAAAAATTTGCAAGGAACATGGGATTTAATACAAGCAGTGACGAAGTATTTCAATATTCCATCAGTAAAATGCAGCTTGAAAATCCAACCATGTGGAATGAGCCAGTCAACTTAGGCAGTAATTTCAAATCAATCCCTAAATATTACATCCATACTTTAAAAGATAATTGTTGTTCTTATTATATCCAAAGAGTTATGTGTCATAGACAACCTGTTGTAAAAGAATACTATTTGGATTCAGATCATGTTGCAATGCTATCCCACTCTGAAAAAACAAATGAAATCTTATTAGATATTGCAAAATAATAACTGCTACAAAATATCCCTCAATTAAATTCGATAATAATGTAAGGAGAAAATTAAAATGAAAGAAGGACTTATATTTGAGCATATCAAAAAAACAAACAAGATATTATTAGCTAATATGGCTGCAGGAATTTTAATAACAGGTATACTTTCAGCATTGGGAATGGTTCATTATATGGCTTGTGTATTTATGACTTTAGGCACTTTTATAGGAATTATTCTACTATTCAAAAAAGGAAATCCTAATATAATTGCAAATATACTGTTAATATTTGCTGGACTTGCTTTCGGTATAAATATGCTATGTTTAAGTGATGCATCTGCAATTATGGGAGCTGTAATACTGTCTGCTTCAGCTATATATTTAAGAAGAAGATATCCTGCTCTTATGGGAGTATACATATTATGTATATTGAGCTATATGTATTTTAAAATGCAAAGTTTCACTTTAATAGAATATGCAATAAATGTATTGTCATTGACATTTGTTACTGTAATATTATTTTTCATAACATTACAGGGAGCTAATTTAATAAATATAGCTACTGAAAAAGAACTTAATGTAAAAGACTTGTTAAATAAATTACAAGATAATATGGATATAGTTACTGATAATACTAAATCATTAGATACAGATATATCAAACTGCTACGAAAAACTGGAATCATTAAAAAGTCTTAATAACTCTGTAAGCAATGCTATAGAGGAAATAACTCAGGGTGTTGTAACTCAAACAGAAAATGTATGTGAAATAGATGAAATGATGAATACTGCAAGCAATGAAATGACTTATATTAATACATCATCAGAAAATTTATCTAAAACAGCTAATAATGCTGGAAAGATTGTTTTAAAAGAACAAGTAAATATAAAGAATATGGATAATCAAATGGATATGATTTTTAATGCTTCTGAATTATCATATAATAAGATTCTAAAGTTAAAGGAAAACATTGAAAACATTAACGAATTCTTAGTTGGAATATCTAATATAGCCTCTCAAACCAATCTTCTGGCACTTAATGCCTCAATAGAAGCATCAAGAGCCGGGGAAGCAGGAAAAGGATTTGCAGTAGTAGCTGAAGAAATTAGAAAGCTTGCAGAATCTTCTGAATATATTGTTAAAAAAATAAATTCAATAACAGAAGATATACATGAAAACACTAATAGCGTTTTAGTTGAAGCTAAAAAAGAAAAAGATGCTACAGAAATAGGAAAAACATTGATTAAAAAAGTAACTTATAGCTTTGAAAATATACATAATGAATTTATGAATGTTGATAAAAATTTATTAGAACAGATTAAAAAAATACAGGAGACATCTGTATTATTTAAAGAAATATTTAAACATCTGGAAGAAATTAAATTGATTTCACAAAATAATTCTGCTGCATCAGAAGAATTAAATGCTATAAGCGAAGAAAACAATTCGAATATAGAAAATGTTTATCAATTTGTGAAAAACATCAAAGATTCAAGTAACAAATTACAAACCAACATTTCCATTAAATAAATAAATACTCCCTTTATATAAGCAGTTTTATTATTTTAACTGTCCACTATAAAGGAAGTATTTTATTTTCGTAGGAATATAGTTAATTTAACTCATTAAGGCTAGGAATACTATAAAATCCTATACTTTTTAAAATTTATTATATTACTTTTTCATTTTCATAACATCGATAGCATTATTTAAATGGCAATCAAAATCTTTTACTAACAACGATGCAAATAAAACATCAAAGATATATGTCATAGAAATATATGGCATTAACATTTCAAGACTCATTACAAGATTTTTCTGATAAACTTCAATATACTCACTACATTGCTTTTTTAATTCATCACTTTCAATTCCACCAATTCCTAAAGTATAAATTCCACATTTTTTCAAACATTTTGCTATATGCACCATTCCTGAATTACCACCAGTAAAAGATAAAAGAATAGCTGTAATTTTTCTATTCTTAACTGACATAATGTAATGTTCATTAATTGCACTGTAAACACTACATTCTTTTCCTATAGACTGAAATTTAAACATGGCTGCATTAGCACAAGACTCTGTAATACAAGAACCATAAATATCAATTTTTTCAGCCTTGTTAAGTTCTTTTGTTATTCTTTTTATGGAATCATAATCAAATGTTAACTTTGTATTGCTGATAGCCGTATCATAAAATGAAGGAAGAATATTTACTATATTGGATTGTCAACACTTTTTAATACATTTTTTATTCGGTCATATTTGCAAGTCTATACTCAACTGGAGTCATAT
>NZ_CAKVKB010000179.1 GCF_934754915.1 uncultured Clostridium sp. | reverse complement strand
CTTTCTATATTTTTTCACTCTCTGTATTTTCTTGAATTTATGTTATATTCTTTAATTATTATATCATATATATAATTTAATAATTAAACTACATTCTGATTAGAAAGTTTTACTTTCTTTTCTTATTTTTTTAAGTGCTTTTTTGGAACCTCTTTCTATATCATGCTCAAGTTTTCTTTCTTTAAATGATACAAAAATCTGATTAAGATCATATCCTTCTGGATAAAGTTCAGCACACTTCAATTCAAGTTTTATTCTCTTATAATTAACTTCTTTAAATTCACCATTTATAAATACTACAACATTATTAAACTTGTCAATTTCCTTATAAACTATACCACTCTTATTACAGTCAAGAAGTTTTACCTTATCTCCCTTTTTGAATATGTCATCTGCAATATTTTCTTTTTCAAAAGAAGACTCCTTTTTTATTTTACTATCTTTTAAAAGTTCATAATTATACTCTTTAGTATCAATATATTTTCTGCTTCTTTGAATTATATGTTCAGGTATTCCCATCTTCTTAGAAATATACAATGCATTACTGTCTCCACTTTTTCCAATGTGAAGTCTATACAAAGGTTCAAGAGTATCCTTTTTAAATTCCATTGCTGCATTTTCAAAATGAGGATGATTCTCTGAAAAATTCTTTATTTCTCCATAATGAGTCGATGCAACAGTTATACATCCTTTATGATAAAATTCTTCAAGAACAGCTATTGCAAGTGCTGCACCTTCATTAGGCTCTGTTCCGCTTCCTATTTCATCAAATAATAGCAAAGAATTTCTGCTGCTTTCCCTCAATATATCAGCAAGATTTTTTACATGAGATGAAAATGTGCTCAGTGAATTTTCAACACTCTGATTGTCTCCAATATCAACAAATATATTATCAAATACAGCCATTTCACTTCCTTCACCGCATGAAATATGGAATCCACTCATAACTGCAAGAGTCATAAGTCCTACTGTTTTTAAAACAACAGTCTTTCCTCCTGCATTGGGTCCTGTAATTATTAGGCTTCTATAATTATCTCCTATTTCAAAATCAAGAGGCACTCCATTTTCAATAAGCTGATATCTGCCTTTTATTATTTTTATATATCCCCTGTCATTAAGCTTTGGTTTTATTCCATTTATTTCTCTGCTATATTTTGCTTTTGCAAGTATCATATCATATTCTGAAATAACTTCGATATTAATCTTGATATCATGAATTCGTTCATATATCATTTCACTTATCATTGCTAAAATCCTATATTCTTCAACGCTTTCCTCTGCACTCAATCCTGCAAGTTCAGCAGTGTATCTTGAAACTGCATCAGGTTCAATAAATACAGTACTTCCCTTTGCTGAAACTTCAATCACATTTCCTGATATATGATTTTTGTAAGCAGCTTTTACAGGAACAGTATATCTTCCATTACGTTGACTCACAAAAAACTCCTGAAGATATTGCCTGTTTGATGGATTTTTTATAAACTTTTCAAGCTTTTCCTTTATCTTTTCTTCGCATATTCCAATCTGCTTTCTTATTTTTTTTAATTCCTTTGTTGCATTTGAATCTACAACAGAACCTTTTACCGCATTTTCAATTTCTTCTTCAATATATTTCAATTCAGTTATATTTTCACCATAAGAACTTAATGTTTGTGCATAACCTTCTTTATCCTTTATAAATGTCTTTATTTTTCTGCAACCTCTTAAAAAGTCACATATATTAGCAAGTTCTGAAGGTTCAAGAACCCCTCCTTTATCTATTTTGTCAATAAGAGGGCATATATCAAAAATACCTTCCAATGGAATATGATATCCTGCATCAAGAAGATTTCTTCCTTCACTTGTTTCACTCAACATTCTTTCAACATTTTTAATACTGCTGTCTGGCACAATTTTATCTATCAATTTCTTTCCTAGATTACTGACACAATAGGATTTTACAATCTCTTTCAATTTATAATAATGTAATTTTTCAAAAGTCATATTATTCATAGTTTAAATTCCTCTTTTCATAGTGTATTCAAGCCATGAATTCTGTATAGATTTCATAAAATTCATATTTATTGATGATTCTATTTATATATATTTTTTAGGATTTTTCATATTAACATAAACATCAAATTTATATCCACATATAGTATTATAAGTCAGCATAAATACTATAGTTGATTATATAAAATTATAATTTTAAATATCCAAATTTATATATTGCAAAATAAAAAGCCATGGATACTCCACAGCTTAAATAATTTATCACTAAAAACACAACAGTATAAAAAGTTTATACTCAATGTGCTGCATTTTAATAAGAAAAATTCATGACTCGTCTAGTATACCTGATTTAATTAATTCAACAACAAGCAAAGGTCCTTTACCCCCTCTTTTTTGAATTAATATTAAATTTAAAATCAAATGTCAATACTAGACACTCACAAACTTCCCTCACTTTCAATCTGAAACCTATACTAATATTTATTTATATTTTTAAAGGAAACAAAAAATTCCTTTAAACTCATGATACATCATTCATATTTATAAGTCAAACATTTTATTTCATAACTTATGTTTATAAATCAAATATTTTAATTAATATTATTATGTTACAATTAACAATATAAATTAATTTCCATTCTGCACTCTTGGAATTATTCCTGTAATTACAAGACCTGCCCAATCTCTATCTTCATATTGAATCCATTCACATTCAATATCAAGGTGCTTAAGCCATGCATTTAATCCATAGCTTTTTCTGCTTACATTTGGACACTTTCTTCCATGAAGTTCTTTTATATATTCAAGAATTTCAATCTGTTCTTCTTTTCCAAGTTCTTTGTTCATCATACCTCTTATATAATTTATACATTCAGTATATGCCATTGGATCGACAAGATATATTTCATCAGCATAAACCTGTCTTTCTTTGTTAAGAGTGTCCATTATTTCATTTATTTCGTCTTTATTGCTCAAGTAATGTTTAGCTCTTCTTAATGCTTCAATATCTTTATCCAGTTTATTAATCTTTTTTTCTAAATTTTCATACATCATTGCAATTTTCCCACTTTTCTATATATTTTTAGTTAATACCATTCTTTTATGGCACTTTTCATCTGACCTCCACATCTTGATAATTCACCCATGACACTATCAATCCCATATTGAGATTTATACCAATTATACCTGCTTACACCTTCAATATCAACTGGGCATACAAAAAATTCTGTCTCTTTAAATGCCCATCTATAAAACATTAGACATCTCTTTGCATGAAATGATTTACAGCATATTATAGCTTTTTTTACATGAATATTCATATAATCTGTAACTTCTCTTGACTTAAACGCATTCTCTTTTGTCCATGTTGCAGTATCTTCCTTTAAGATAACTCCTCCTGGCACTCCATTTTTTACTGCTACATCCTTTAAAAATTCAAATTCTGTTTTATAATTTCCACCATATAAATCACTTTTGCTTTCAGGTTTGGTAAAATGACTAAATTTAAGACTAAATCTTCCTGATGGAAGTATATACTTTGCATATCCATCCTTATATAATTCCGATGCTTTTTCCATTGGCTCTGGATATAACCCTCCAGGCACAAATATTATATCAGATTTTTCTGGTTTATCTTCGATAAAAATATATTCTGTTATCTCTTTTATAAAATTCCTCTCAATTCCCATAACTCTAATATTCCCTTCATTCTAAACATACACTTAAAAAGCTGTATACTGAATTCTGCTTTTTCAAATACAGCTTCTTTCAGATACAGCTCCTTTCTTTATCTTTAATTAGTTTAATTCTGAATTATTACCATAAATTTTCAAAATCCTTTGCCACATCTTTTGATGTATGAGAATCTGATCCATAAACCCGTCTTATTTCATATTTTTCAACAAGGTCTTTGAATATCCCGCTTACATAGACTTCGCCACAATAAGGCTTTCTAAGACCAGATGTATTAATATCTACTTCATAATCTCTCAATTTTATTGCTTTTGCAAGTCTTTCTAAAATCTCACAATTTAAATACTCTATTGGAAAAAGTTTATTAAATATTCTGATAAGATTTGGATGTCCTATACGCTTAGGCTTATATTTTCCAAGATCATATTCAACTGCCTTTATAAGAGTTTCATAGTATTTATCATATACCTTTTCAACACTTCCATAATAATCAACTGCTCTTTTAAAACCTTCTTTTCCATCAATATCTGTAAACTTATCTCCTATTTTTATAAAGTGTACAGATAAAAGTCCATCTTCCATATATGGTCCATACTCATTTAAAAGCTCTACTGTCTTTTCCTCAAGACCATCCAAAAAATCTACTTCCATTCCTATATTTATCTTTATCTTGTTTTTGTACTTTTCTTTTAATTCCTGTACTGCATTTATATAATTCATCATAAGACTTTTAGGTGTTGCACATTCATCTTGAAATTTTCTATCATCAAGAAAATATTCTGGAAAAGGCATATGTTCAGTAAATGACATTTCAGTTAAGCCATGTTTTAATCCTTCTTCAACATAAGATTCTAAAGAATCAGGAGTTCCATGAGGACAAAATGGTGAATGTATGTGTCCATCTCTTAATTTCAGTTTATTTTTTTCCATAATCATATTAAACTCCTAAAGTTGCATAAATTATAGCTTTTATTGAATGCATCCTGTTTTCTGCTTCATCAAATACGACTGATTGCTTTCCTTCAAATACTTCATTTGTAACTTCAATTGCATCCATTCCATATTTTTCTCCAACTGATTTTCCAACCTTAGTTTCATGATCATGATATGCTGGAAGACAATGCATGAATATGGCATCCTTGTTTGCATTGGCCATAACCTCACTGTTAACCTGATAAGGTCTCAATAAGTTTAATCTCTTATCCCATTCTTCTTCAGGTTCACCCATTGAAACCCATACATCTGTATAAATTACATCTGCATTTTTTGTTGCTTTTTTAACATCTTCACTTAAGGTTATTGTACATCCATTTTCTGCTGCAATTTCCTTACATGTATCAACAAGTTCTTCTGCTGGGAATAATTCTTTAGGTGCACAAGCTGTAAAATTAAGCCCCATTTTTGCACATGCAACCATAAGGGAATTACCCATATTGTTTCTTGCATCTCCCATATATACAAAATTTACACCTTTAAGTCTTCCAAGTTTTTCTTCAATAGTAAGAAGATCTGCTATCATCTGAGTTGGATGGAATTCATCAGTAAGACCATTCCATACAGGAACTCCTGAATATTTTGCAAGTTCTTCAACAGTTTTCTGACTGAATCCTCTATACTCAATTCCATCATACATCCTTCCAAGAACTCTTGCAGTATCTGCAATACTTTCTTTTTTCCCCATCTGAGAACCAGCTGCATCCAAATATGTAACTCCAAGTCCCAAGTCATTTCCTGCAACTTCAAATGAACATCTTGTTCTTGTTGATGTTTTTTCAAAAAGTAAAACTATATTCTTTCCTTTAAGCTTATCATGTAAAATACCAGCTCTCTTTAAACTTTTTAAATCTTTAGATAAATCTATAAGATATCTTATTTCTGCTGGTGTAAAATCTAATAACTTTAAAAAACTTCTTCCTCTTAAATTTACTGCCATCTTATTGCCCCCTATTTTGAAT
>NZ_CAKVKB010000178.1 GCF_934754915.1 uncultured Clostridium sp. | reverse complement strand
TAATTAGAGAAGTTTTGAATAGTATTACTTAACTTCTATTGGAAAAACTCCATATTTTATTAAAAGTCTGACCTTTACAAAAAGCGAAATTGTAATAAATAGCATGGTTAAGCCATTTACATATAAATAATATTTCTACTAAACTTATGTTTAGCGAAATAATTAGTCTGACCTTTAAATATTAGTTTGGGAAATGTTCTTGATTTGAACATGGGGGTAGGTTCTAAATCTGAACATAGTCAATATAGCGTCGGCCAGTTACAGAAATTTTGTGGCAAATTTTAAAAGTCAAGAGGTGATAAAGCTTGAAAATTCCATATGATTTCCCTAGTGATGAAGCTAGAAACAAATGGCTGCTTTATCACTTCTTAAAAAAATCTTATACGGATATAGGTATTGATGATAAAAAAGCAGAAGAATTAACGGATAGCAGAATATTAGAAAACTCTAAGAACTTGTTTGGCTTCCATGGATTAGCATGGCAACTTGGACAAATTTCTTTAGAGTTTTTTTGTTTGTATTTTTTACAGGATATATATCTACCTAAAGAAGATAATGCAGCTGCTCCAATAGCTGATGTTCATGAAGAATTATGGCATGATATTCAGGAGAGCATTATTGGTGATGGTCCAGAACAATTGGGGCGTGTTCTTAGTAGAGGTACTGGTAAATCTGCTTTTGGTACTTTAGGTCCTAGTATTTGGAGTATGGCCTATAAGCATAAGACCTATGTTTTAATATGTTCTGATATAGGAAGTACTGCTGAAAAATTTATCAAGGATATAAAAGATAATGTCATAGAAAATCAATATATTGAAGATGCCTTTGGCAAATTGCTTGATGATGGCAATAAGGACTATAAATGCAATGCTACTCAATTAGAATTTACAAATAGAACTTTTGTTGAAGCAATTTCTTCAACATCTCCAATGCGTGGTCGTAAATATCGTAATACCAGACCAGATTTAATAATACTTGATGATTATCAATCTGAAGATGATGTAAGAACTGAAGAAGCTAGAGAGAAGAAATGGAAAAGATATTCTGATGATGTTAAGTTTGCTAAGCAAAGAGCTATTAAGCGTAACGGTAAGATAGTGAAAAAAGGTACTGTTATGATGGCTTGGGGAACACAACAGCATAAGGAATGCTTTTATAGTAGGCTACTTAAAAGTTCTACATGGAAGTTTAAAAAATACCGTGGAGTTGATATTGATGATGTTGATAAGTATTTCAATAGTGGTTTATGGCTAGAATTCAAAAAAATACTTCAAGATTTTAAGAATCCAGACCATTTAGAGGATGCTAAAGAGTTTTATTATAATCATGAAGCAGATATGCAGTTTGGAAAGCTATGGCCAGAGTTTTGGGATTGTCTTGATCTTGCATTGGATTATTATGAAAATCCAAACTCATTTAAGCAAGAAGTTCAGGGTGATGTAGATGCTATAGGTGAAAAGTGGTTTAAATCTATGCATACAGAAGATAGAAAAACAATTGAAACTCATGAATTTAAGAAAACAATGCTGATTGTTGATCCTGCGGCATCTGGTGGAAAGAAAAATGACTATAGTGCCTATATGGTAGGTTCTACTGCTACCAATGGTTTTAAGTATTGTCGTAAAGGAGAACTTGCAAAAATTAATGCAAGACAGGAATTTGATAAGTATATAGACCATATGATTTATTTATTATTGGAATATCCTGAAATAACCCATGTAAGCATTGAAAAGAACACTTTTAATGGTGCAGATGCAAACCAACTAGAAAAGAAATTGAAAGAACATCCAATTTTAAAATATAGAAGTATAACAATCATAAATGAAGCACAAAGAAAAAATAAAGATGATAAAATCAGTACAATAATTCCTTATGTTAATCGTGGGGAATTTATTTTTTGCTCAGAAGATGAAGAGTTTATCAATCAAATTATGGAGTTTGCTGGACAAAAATATTCTCCTCATGATGATGCTCCAGATGTTGCATCTGAATTTTGGATTAAAGTTGATGAAATAAAAACAGTAAGCAAAATACAAATATTAGATAGAAGAAGTTTTGGATTGTAGGAGGTAAAACAGTTTGAAAATAAGTGATTTAATTAAAAAATTATTCAAAAAGGAAATAGGACTGGACCTTAGTAATCCAGAACATTTATCTTTAGTTAAAAAGGCTTATGGTTCATATTGGATATTTAAAAATGTTTATGAAAAAATGTATAGATATTATAAAGGTGATACTGACGCAATTAGAAAGTATTTGTTTATTACTGAAAGATCTAATCTTAAAATAAATGTAAATTACATTAAGAAGTTTGTTAAGGAAGAAGTCGCATACACCCTTGGAAATGACATTACATATGAATCTAGAACAGATAATGAGAATGTTGTACAAGATATTGAGTATTATACAGCTCACTGGGATGAATTACATGATACTGATGTTATGAAATACTTATTGATATTTACTCAAGTGTATGAACTGTATTACATTGATAATAATGCTGATTTTTGTAGTAAGATTATAAAACCTACTGAAGGTTATGCCTATTATGATAAAGCTTCAGGTAAGATTTTATTTTTTATACATGCATTTAAGAATGATTTTGAAACAACTATAACCTATATAGATGTTTATACATCAGATTATATTTATCATTATGATGGTAAATTTAATGAAATTGCTGAGCCAGATATAAATATGTTTGGTGAAGTTCCTGTTACTATTGGAAAATTGACAGAAGAAGGCTTTGACGATAGTTTGTATAAAGATATGAAAGGATTACAGGATGCATTTGAAACCAATTTATCGGATATAGGAAATGAAATAAGTGATTTTAGAAATGCTTATTTGTTATTTAAAGGAGCCGAGGTTGATGAAAAAGAAATCCCACAAATGAAAAAATTAGGGATTATTCAATTTCCTCAATCTGGTGGGGATGCCGAATGGCTAATAAAAAATATAAATGATACATTCATACAAAATACTTTAGATAGATATGAAGATACAATGTATCAATTAGCTTGCCATATAAATCATAATGAAAAATTGCAGAGTAATTTAAGTGGCGTTGCTCTTAGAAGTAGATTAATAGCACTTGAAAATAAATGCAGCTTACAAACTAAAGCTCATAAGAATATAGTTAAAAATAGAATAAGATTTTTATTTTTATATTTAGATTTAAAGAAAAATAAAAAATATGATTATAAAGATGTTAAATTGCTTTATACTCCAAATGTTCCAAGTGATGATTTAAGCACAGCTCAAATGCTTGCACAGGTTCCAGAAGGAACGATATCTAAAGATACATCTAGAGGATTATTCAGTTTTATTAATAATAAAGTTTCAGAAGCTGAGAAGGTCAAAAAAGAACTTGTAGAGGAAATGAATACTGGTGATGTAGATGAAACTTAATAAAAATCAAAAGTTATTCTCTAAGCTGATTATTTCTCTATTGGAACAGATGTATGAAATGCATAATAAAACTCTAAATGAGATATGTGATCCTGTAAGAAATTCTAATAAAGAGTATCTTATTAATGAATTATCTAAGATAATGTTTAAATGCAACATTGAAGATACATGTATAAATATAAGCAAGACCCAACAAATGAAACTATATAAAGAATTATGCAGTAAGATAAATGAGATGTTTGGTAATGAATTTAATGCTGAGAAAGATTGTATTTCAGATATTTTAAATCAAACTGCAAGGGATTCTTATTATATTAATAGCTTTGTTATGGCCATGGGTATAAATTATACTTTGAAGCCTGTATCAGATAAAATTTTACAGAAGATAATTAATTCTGAAATTAATAAAACCAGTAAAATGTGGAATGAAACCTTATGGGATGATAAAGTTAATTTAAGAAAAGATTTAAAACTTCAAGTTAAAAAATTTCTTAATGGCGAAATAAATGTTAATGATATTGGTAGTGTTATTCAGAAAAAATATAGAAATAATAAATATGTTACTGACAGACTTGTTGTTGATAATATATCCAGAGTGCAGGAGCAATCTAATAATGAGTGGCAAAAAAATCATAATATAGAATATGTGTTATACATGGGAACATTAGATGGCAAAATCTGTAGTGATTGTAGTCAATATGATGGCCAGAGTTATAGTGTATATGAAAAGCCAGTAGATTTACCACAACATCCTTTTTGTAGATGTACATATGTATCTATAATAGATAAGAACTGGAGACCAACTTACAGAATAGATAATGAAACTAAACAGAGGATTGACTGGCAGACGTATGAGGAATGGAAAAATAAAAATATTAATAATACTGGAATAAATAAAAGTGAACTAGAAAAAATAAATAAATATAAAGCTCCATTACCTAAAAGGCATGTATTAACTTCTATTGGAAAACAGTCAGCACCTAAAGAGAATAATACTATAATATTACCAGGTATTGATTATCAAAAAGATATTGAAGATATAAAGAAGGGGTTATATAATAAGGTTAATGATACGTATATTGTTAATAATAGAACCTATGGAATTCATGATGGAAGATTTCATCCAATAAAAGGAGAAGGATTTGTAACATTAAATAGAGACCAATATAAATTATTAAAAGAGTTAAAAATGAATCCTAATAATCCTTATATGGAGAATATTAAAAAAGGTTTAAAACTTTCAGATACTCAAGAAAAAGAAGTATATGAATTATTAAAATTATTGAAGAAGGAGGATTAGTCATGAAATATGGTTTCAATATGTTTAGCAAAGAAGAAATTGATCAAGAGCAGTTGCTGAAACAATTAAATCTAAATAAGCAAGAAACCTTATTCATAAATAGGAATGATGATTGGAGCAAATTCAATGATAATATAAATACTATTATTGAATATAATGGAAGATTAGGAACAGAAGATGATGATAAATATGTAGGTTATATTTATTATGATGTGAGCACTGATATAGAGGAAATACGAGATTTGTTTATGAATATTAATAATAGTAATATAGTTATTGATACAGAATAACAAGCACTTACTTAGAAAAAGAGTAGGTGCTTTTATTATGCAAAAATTTAAGGAGGAATTAAGGTTGGAAGAAATTAAAGTTGTAATGAAGGAATCGGAGGAAAAATTAATAAAAACTGTTGTTGATTTTTCAATTAAAGAAGGATTTACAGTCAAAAACATTAAAGATGCAATGGAAAAAGTATATAAACATTTTGAAGAAAATGCTGTATTGGAAAAGGTTACCGAAATTTAATGGTAACCTTTATGCATTAATAAAAACGATATTTATATTGTCCACCGCCACGAACAATTAAATACCATCTTCCAGCACCTTTAACTGAAATATGCACAGGTGTTCTAGTATAATGCCCACCATAATATTTAAAGCTTTGACCAGATTTAAATTTATGGAAATTTGAGCTATCTACAAGAAATACATCAGATGCATGAGTAAGTTGAACTTCAACAGACAAAGAGTCATTAGTATCTGCATATGGGATTTGAGCCATTATGTACACCACCTTTCATAAATATTTCAGCTCTGCTAAGCTGATAAATAAATTATAAGTGGAAATATATTGTAAATCAAATTTAAGGAGAAATAGAAATGAAAGTTAATATAGTAATGAATATAATGTAGAATTGGATAAAGCTAAAAATATAATGGATGCTTACGCATTATTACATCTTGAACAAAAT
>NZ_CAKVKB010000177.1 GCF_934754915.1 uncultured Clostridium sp. | reverse complement strand
GAATATATATATTAATAAGAATATTCATATGAATGAAATTTTTTTTATACATAATACAATTATTATATATAATCAATTTTATGAAAGGAGAAGCAATGAGTAGTCCTTTTGATATACTTGTTTACTTGGATGAAAGTCTGGTAAAAAATCTAGCATCATTAGTTCTGACAGGATACATAGAAACAATAACACTTACACAGGCTTTTGACAGAACATTAAAGGCTGGAACCAGAGAGACAGACAGAAGGGAAAATTCCAGCCAGGGAAGCATTACAAAAATTGAGCATGAAGGATTTAAAGATAAAAATGAACTAGATTCCTGCAATAATTTTGAACATCATCAATTGAATAATGATGTGGATGCAATACAATGTGTAAAAGAAGAACGAAAAATACAGACAACATATACATCATTTGTTTTAAATGGAAATCTTATGGACTACTTGAATCAAAATAATGAACTTGTTCATAAAGATGTAGATGATATTGAAAATGATAATATAGATTCTGGAGATTTAATAGAAGTTGAAGGAACAATAACCAATTCAAGTATATTATGTTATATAGATTGTCTCATAAACCTTATAGATATATTCGGTGCTGATTATTTAGATAAATTGATGGAAAATTCTGAATGTAAAATGAATTTTACTATGTTTAAAAAAATGCTTACTCACATTAATGGTCTTTTAAACTGCAATAATACTATTGATTTATTAATGAATGTAGGAAATGGAACTGCTGTGCTCACAGTAAATAAAGATAATTTTATGAATAGTCAATGTAATATTTTTGATAAGATAAATTGTCATTGTAAGGTTATAGGAAAAGTTATAAAGACATGTGCTGATGAAAATGACAGTATAAGTCTTTTGAGAAAGACTGGACAGGAAAATTTTTATGAAAAGTTTTTTGAAAAAGCAGAACCTTTATTGGAGTGTCTTAGAAAAAATGATTTTTTTGTTCCAGAATGTCCAGATTTAAGAATAAATGAAAAAGCAGTACAGATTATGCCTATAAACATATATATGTGATTATCTTTAAAGAAATATATTAAGTTATGAATGGAAAATTTTGAAATATAGTTTTAATAATAATTCATTTTATAAAATATATTCAAAATTAAAGAATATACAATTGGGAATAAAGAAATTTTGTGTAAATTTCTTTATTTAATTATTGTTTTTATTTATTTCTAGAGTATATACCAATTATTTTTTATATTTCAAGATTTGAGTTATATATGAGGATTTTTCATATTAGTATAAGTCTCAAAAAATAATCAATATATAGTACGTCAAGGATAGATGTGTATACTATATGTTGATTTTAACTATATAGATTTACAATTATGAAATATCCACATTTGATATAGTTGTAATGAGTATTTAATCTTGCAACATATATTATGCAGTTTTATTGTTAAAACAGATGAATATAAGTGAATTATAAATAAAAATAGATGTAAGAAAATTATAAAAAAATAGATGAAATGAAAAAAACTATTGTATTTTATGGAAAAACACTTGTATATGTATAAAATACATGATAATATATATTACAGGTAGAATATGTTATATATATATTTAAATTGTCGACATGGAAAATATATATTGCTTATATCCAATACATTTTTGAGGTGAGTTAAATGAAGTTTAGAAGTACTAGGGGCTTGGAAAAGGAAATAGCTTCAGCCAAAGCCATAATCAATGGAATTTCAAAAGATGGAGGATTATATGTTCCAGATGAATTTCCAAAGGTTTATGATGAACTAAAGAAAAATACAAAAATAAAGTATGAAGACTTGGCATTCAAAGTAATCAATGAGTATTTTACAGATATTGATGATGCAGAATTAATGGGGGCAATTAATGATGCATACAATGGAAGATTTGATGTAAAAGTTGAGAAAAATTTCTTAGAGTTGTATCATGGACCAACTTGTGCATTTAAAGATGCAGCATTACTATTTTTGCCTCAAATAATGAAAAGAGCAAAGAAAATTTGTGATGTAAAGGAAGATATAACAATTCTTACTGCAACTTCTGGAGATACAGGAAAAGCTGCCCTTGAAGGTTTTGCAAAGATAGATGGATTTAAAGTTGTTGTGTACTATCCAAAGAATGGAGTAAGTCCAATTCAAGAAAGACAAATGGTAAGTCAGGAAGGCGACAATGTCAAGGTTATCGGAATAAAGGGGAATTTCGATGATGCTCAGACAGGGGTTAAAGAAATCTTTGGAGATCAGAAGTTTAGAGATGAATTAGTTAAAAAAGGATATGTTTTATCATCTGCTAATTCAATCAACATAGGAAGACTTGTACCACAAATAGTATATTATTTCTATGGATATTTTAATTTAGTAAATCAAGGGGTAATTAAATTAGACGATCCTATAAATGTTGTTGTTCCAACAGGAAATTTTGGAAACATATTAGCTGGATATTATGCTAAACAGATGGGATTGCCAATAGATAGATTTATATGTGCATCAAATGAAAATAAAGTATTGACTGATTTCTTTGAAACTGGTGTATATGACAAGAAGAGAGAACTTGTATTAACTGAATCACCTTCTATGGATATATTGGTTTCATCAAATCTTGAAAGACTGTTATATGAAGCATGTGGAAGAGATAGCAGTGTAGTTGCTGATTTAATGAAACAGTTAAATACAAAAGGCGTATATGAAGTAAATGATAAAATAAAAGAATTCATAAAGATTTTTTATGGAAATTATGCTACAACTGAAGAAGTGTATGCCGCAATAAAAGAAGTATATGAAAAAGAAAATTATGTTATGGATACACATACAGCAGTTGCATATGTAGTAAAAGAAAAATACATAAAGGAAACTAATGACAATAAACCAGCATTAGTTGTATCAACAGCTAGTCCATTCAAATTCCCAAGAAGCATATGTAATGCATTGAATATTGATGTAGAAGGAATTAATGATTTTGAAGTTCTAAAGAAATTATCAGAATCTACTAAAAATGAAATTCCTAAAAATTTAGCATGTTTAGAAAATGCACCAATATTGCATGATGAGGTTTGGGACAAGACTCAGATGAGAGATGCATTATTATCTTTTCTTAAATAGATAGGGGTAAAAGTTATGATTAAGGTAAGAGTGCCAGCAACATCAGCTAATATGGGACCTGGTTTTGATTCATTAGGTATTGGGCTAACACTATATAATGAATTTGGATTTAAAGAAATAGAAAGTGGTTTAAAATTCAATGGGATACCAGAAGAATTTTGTAATGAAGAAAATATAATTTATGTGGCAATGAAACATTGCTTTGACAAAGCGGGCTATAAAATTAAAGGATTAGAAATAAGTGAACTTACTCAAGATGTTCCTATATCAAGAGGTCTTGGAAGCAGCTCCACATGTATAGTTGGGGGACTAGTTGGAGCTAATGAAATCATGGGAGGAAGATTTTCTGATGATGAACTTCTGGATATGGCTGTGGAAATAGAAGGTCATCCAGATAATGTTGCACCAGCCTTATTAGGGGGAATGGTTGTTGCAATAACTGAAGAAAATAAAACATTCTATGATAAAGTAAATGTAAAAGATGGATTAAAGTTCATTGCAGTAGTACCTAATTTCAGATTATCGACTGAAAAGGCAAGAAGTGTACTGCCAAAAGAGATTGCTTTGAAAGATGGAGTTTATAATGTTTCAAGAGCAGCTCTTATGGTTGCAAGCTTTACAAGTGGAAAGTTTGAACTTATAAAACATGCATGTAAAGATGCCTTTCATCAAAATTACAGGAGTAAGTTGATTCCTGGTTTTGAAAAGGTGTATAATAAGAGCTATGAATTGGGAGCTTTAGGATGTTACCTTAGTGGAGCAGGGCCTACAATCATGGTTGTTATCGACGAAAAGGATGAGCGCTTTAGCAATAAGCTTAAACAATTTTTAAGTCAAGAAAATTTACAATGGGATATATTAGAATTATCTTTAGATAGTGAAGGGGCGACCATTATAAAGGGTGATTACTAATGAGTGGAAATTACTTGGTTATAGATAAGAGGGTTCTGCCTGATGTTTATGAAAAAGTTCTTTTTGCTAAAAAACTATTAAAGGATGGAAAAGTTAAAGAAGTAACAGAAGCAGTTAAAATTGCGGGAATAAGCAGGAGTGTATATTATAAGTATAGAGATTATGTATTTGAATTTTCTGAAACGTCAGAGGGGAGAAAAGTCACTTACAATATCATTTTAAAAAATGAAAAGGGAGTACTGTCTGCTATAAGTAATTATATTGCTGAACAGGGAGGAGACATCTTAACAATAAATCAAGGTATTCCTCTCAATGGATATGCAAATTTAAGCATAACAATTGATTTATCATGTGTAGATGGTGATATTAAGACGCTGACTGATGGATTAAGCAATCTTAAGAATATTGAAAAGGTTGAATTCATAGGAATGGAATAGTGGGATTTTTTCCCACTATTTTTGTTTTAATATTTTTTGTTCTAAAATAATATTTACATAATATATAATAAGTGAGGAGTTTCTTAAATAAAAAAATGAAAATTTAGAAGGAAATTCATGTTAATTATAGAAATTATAATATATGATAAAAGCTTTACACAGATAATGATAACGTTATCAAAAGGGGGAGTTTTATGGGAAAAAAATACTTAATGTTTATTGGTGAAAATGGCTTTACTGATGAGGATAACAATTTTTATATGGTTGGTGTTATTTTTGAAGAGAACTATTGTAATGGGGAAAACAACAGTTTATATTCTTTAAGGAGAATTATTGAAGAGAGTAATTTACCTTTTTCAGCAGGAGAAAGAAATGATGATTTTTATAATAGCTGTATTTTAAAGAATGAATGGTATAATATTTTAAAAAGGTTAGATTTTAGTGTTCTTGTTAGTAAAATAAAAAATGAAAATAATGATGAAAATTACAAAATCAGTGATAAATATTCAATTGCTTTCAATAAACTTTTGAAAAAATATTATTGTTATGTAGAAGATAATTGTGCAGAAAATGCAGGTATTGTTGCAGAATCAGTAAGAAAAGCAGATTGGAATGAAAAAATCCAAAAGTTTTTTGAACTTTATATGAAACGTGATGAGCTTATAAAAGAAGAGAATAAATGCAGCTATATAATTAATAAATTTATAACTGCACAAATCAATGATCAAAAATATGGTTATGGATTTAATGTTGCAAATGTTGTGAAAAATTTTATAAAGCATTATCATGAAAGAAAGAATAACAAATCAGAATATAAGTATGGTGACAGGATAAATGAAAAGGTAATGAATGTAATACGTGAAAAAATGTTCACAGGAGAAATTGCAGTTGATATATCAAGAAAAAATTCCGTTAAAAAGTCAAAAGAATTAATAAAACTTGAAAACAGAATAAAATTGCTTCAAGAAGAAAACTTATATAAAGAGAGAAGTATAAATAGTAAGAATCTGCAAATAAATGAACTTTTAGATGAGATAAATGTATTGAATCAACAGCTTGATGATATAATGCTAAATAAAAATACTAATATAGTTTTTGAAATTCTTTCAGATGTTGATGTTAAAATTAAAAATATAGCAGAATCTTAATATTTTAAATTATAAGTATATATAAATAATAATCAAAGAAGTCTTGTAAAGATTATTTGATTCTATAGGAAATTATATTTTCGAACAATCTGTGGATAACTTTTGAAGGGGGCAGAAACACACAGTCTGCGAAGC
>NZ_CAKVKB010000176.1 GCF_934754915.1 uncultured Clostridium sp. | reverse complement strand
AAATCTTCACCTGGAATATTACCTCCAATTGTGCTTGGATCAAAATCATATAATACTTTGTAAAAGTCATTTAAATCATCTATTGAATCTACAGCACTTTTATACATAAGACCTATTCTTGACATAGCATCTGCTGTTATGTCCTTGTTCATTCCTAAGTTATTTTCTGCAAGTTTTCCTGCTGTTTCTGGATTCTCAAGAAGATAGTTTAATGCTTTTTCATATTCTTCTTCAAATTTCTTAACTATTTGTGGGTTACTATTTATAAATTCCCCAGAAACGCCAAATCCTGCATTTGGAATAGTTTTTTCTTTATCATTCATTACTTTTTTCCATTCTTCATCATAACTAAAAGCAACTCTTAATTTATCATTTCCTTTTATACAGTTTGTAACCTGTGGTTCAAGCAATACACCATATTCTGCCTGACCTGATTTTATAAGTTGTGCCACTTCACTTGTACTTGCATATTGAAGAGTAACATCTTCATCAGGATTAATTCCATTTGCATTTAAAAAATATTTTAATACAATATCAGGTGGTGATGATTTTAATGGAACATAAATAGTTTTTCCTTTTAAATCAGACCATTCTTTAATATTTTCATCACTTGTAACACAATAAGTTATTCCCCATGTATTTACATTTGTAAGTTTTATATCAACACCCTTGTTATACAGTTTTCCTGCAACAGTAAGAGGTAAAGCAAACATATCATGCTCTTCATCCTGAGTCATTGCAATAAGCTGTTCTGGTGAATCCCAATAGTCAATATTAATTTCAACATCATCTCCCATTGCATTTGTTTCAATCATCTGAAGTACAGCAAGTGCTGGTGCTGCCTTTGGCAATCCAAGATTAATCGATATTTTTTCTTCTGTTTTTATTTCATCTTTTGTCTTAATATTGGAATTTCCACATCCAAACATAAATATTGTTATAAGACTTAATAACAATGATAATATTTTTTTCATCATATTTGCTCCTTTATTTTTAATATAAATTTTATAAATCATATTTTTATTATGTTATTGAAATTCTAATTCAGCTTTTTATAAATAAGCTACAAAGGTTTCTATTAATTCATCTGTGTTATTGCTTATATTACTGTCAAAATATAAATCCATAACAGGCACATTTATATTGTCTTTATATTTTTCTCTTAATATTTTTAATATAGAAGCTGTATTTTCATACATAGAACTCATAATTAGTATCCCATCAACATTTTCTGCAGTAAGAATTTTTCCCAATCTATATCTTCCACTTCCTCCTGCATAAAATTGAAGCTTATCCTTAAGTATGTTTTTTATACTATCTATTTCTTTATTAAATGGAGAGTCATCTTTTAATATGAAATTTACATATTCAATATATTTTTTGACTTCAATAAGAGATTTCTTATATTTTTTATTAATCTTATTTCTCTTATGGCTGAAATCACTGAAAAATACATATAACAATTCACTTAAAGGCTCCATTACAATATTAAAATCCTTCTTAAGCTCCTTTAACTTATTGTTATTCATATAATCCTTATAAACCACTAAGGGTTCTCCAATTACAAGAAGCTTTTTCTTGGTGTCAATATGATTAATATATCCAATTTCTTCTTTTATTGACTGTATTGATTTTTTAAAGTATCTATCATTTACCCTACTGTTTCTAATAGTATTAACTAAATCAAAAAGAAATTTTTCCTGTACCTTATCATCAGGCATCTGATTTATTAAATCCCCAATAATAATACTTTTATAAAATTCAACTCCAAAATCTTCATCTTCTAAATAATCTTCTATAAAAGGACTTGTTAAATTTAGATTTACCCCCATCTCCAATGCCTTCTGTTTTATAAATGTTCCATACTGCCCAAACGTTTCACTTCCTTCATCAGTTGGGAAGTACAGTGTATATTTTCTTTTATCATTTTTAATACTGCTTATAACCTCACCCGCAAGTCCTATTAGTGAAAAATATTCCTTACTCATTGAAAACTTCTTTCCATCTGTAATACTATTTGCATTCACAGGTTCTAGTACCGTTACATTTTTTTCTTTTCTTTCAAGAAATGCTTTTAAAATATAGCTATACGGATATATATTGGGAATTATTATATTATCCTCCTCATTATTTTTCTCTGCTATTTCTGTTATTATGTTTTCATCTTCATCTACAATTTCTCTGTTTTCAAAATTATTTAAAGAATTTACAAAAGCCTCTACTCTTGTAATAATTCCAACTTTTGATGAATGCTCATCAACCTCTAAATGAAGATATGGTTTACCTTCAAATTCCTTCTTCATATAATGTGTAAGAATTGTATCTGGGCCGCATCCGTGATTTGTTATATATATGGGATATAAATTTTTACTATTTTTTATAATTCTTGCTCCAGTCAACAAGTGCTGACCAAATGGCCAGTACATATTTGAATATTCTTTATCGATTTTTATTGTTGATGCTTCAAGTTGTGAAAGATGAAGTACTTTATATCCCATTGCTTTCAGTTTATTTTCTATTCCCATATTCAAAACAGGATCAACTATATTGTAAACTCTGCTTACCATTACAAAAACTTTTTCATTCTCATTTATATCCTTAAGAACTTCATTACCTGTCTTTTCTAATTTATGCTCATAATCCATAAATTTTTTCATTCCTGCCATAACAGCTGCTGTCGTCTCAATTTTATTTTTTCCCAGAATTTTTCCTATAGTCAATAGAGTTTTTATCATATATTCTTTGCCAAAATTGAAAGATAATGTAGGAGATATAAGCTTTATTCCCTTTTGCTCCAAGTCAAATACACTATCTATTATCTTAGGTGATGTTTGCATATATACACATGCATAATCTTCCCTTACATTAGAACCAGAATGTTTCATTGTATATAGTTGAGGAAGAAATATATAATCAACTTTCTTTTTCATCAGATAAGCAATATGACCATGTATCAATTTTACAGGAAAACATGTTTCCTCAAATGAATACTCCTGACTAAGACTTATAATTTCCTCATTTGTAAGTTCTGAAAGAACTACATTATATCCAAGTCTTTTGAAAATTTCGTTAAACATTGGAAACATCTTATGAATAAACAATACTCTTGGTATTCCTATTGTTTGCTTTTCAAAATTCCGCTCTCTTATATATCCATCAAAAAAAAGTTTATCACTAATATTTTCATATTCCTTGACAGGTAATTTTGACTGTCTATCATTATTTTTCATATTCTTCTTTACAAGTATAGCTGCTCCAAGAGCCCCTGTAACACTAAAAAATCTTGGTACTATAACTTCTTTACCAAGCAAAGATCTAAAAGCATTTACAACAGCTTGATTATGAGCTATACCTCCCTGAAGAAGTATTTTTTCTCCAATCTTTCTATTTCCAACAACCCTTGTAAGATAATTTTTAACAATAGAATAAGCAAGACCTGCTGAAATATTTTCAATTGATTCATTATGTGATATAGCTTTGCTAATGTTTCCTTCGATAAATACAGTACATCTATCTCCCAAATCACAAGGATTATCACCTTTTAAAGCTACTTCTCCAAAGCTTTCAAGTCCTATTCCAATTTTTTTAATTTGTTCCTCTATAAATGCTCCTGTTCCAGCTGCACATATTTTATTCATTTCAAAATCTTTTACAAGTTTATTATCTATACTTATATATTTTGAATCCTGTCCTCCGATTTCAAAAATCGTATCCACATCTTCATATACATCTATAGCACCTTCTGCCTGTGCAGTAATTTCATTTACAACAAGATCTGCATTTACAGCCTTTCCAATAAACTCTCTGCCTGAACCAGTTGTTGCTATTCCTTTAAACTTAAAATTTTCTCCAAGTCTTTGCTTTAGAATTTCAAAATTTTCAAATACAACATCCTTTGGCTTTCCTTTTGTTTTTGTATATATGTAATCTATTACATTGTCTGAGTTATCTATAACGACAAAATTAACACTAGTAGATCCTATATCTATTCCAACATACCCTTCATTTTCGTTATTTTTTTTACAGATATGCTTGTTTTTACTGTCATTATCTCCAAATTCATCAAGTGCCCTATATATGCTTTTTTTCTTTTCCATTACAGAATCATGAATATAATATAAACTGTCAATATTTATATACTTTTTTCTATTTTCAGCAATTCTGCATGCACCAAAACATGTTAAAATTTCACATTGATCATCACATAAAAAATCATTTTCTTCTAAACATAATATTTCCTTTAGAGCTTTTAAAACACCTTTATTCTTCATTACTCCACCTGTAAGCATAACTGGCTTATTTATCAGGTTTTTCTGGATAACATTAGCCTTATAATTTCTTACAAGAGCATAACACAATCCCTGAAGTATATCTTCAACACTTACTCCATCCTGCATATGGTGTATCATATCTGTCTTAGAAAAAACACTGCATCTTCCTGCAATTCTTGGAATACTTGATGCCTTTTCTACATATGAGGATATATCTTCCACATTTATCAATAATCTAGATGCCTGTTCTTCAAGAAATGAACCCGTTCCTGATGCACAGCTAGTATTCATAAAAAATTTAATACTATTTCTATCTATATCAGTAATATATTTAGTTTCTTGAGCTCCAAGTTCAATTATTGACTTTATATTGTCTCCCTTATATAACGCACCTTCAATAAGAGCAACGTTATTATTTATATAATAAGATGAATCTAAATTTATACTTGCACTCAATGAACCTGTTATACCTAAAATAATTTCATTATCTTCTGTATTTTCCTTTTTTATATATTCAATTAAATTTTTAAAACATTCTTTTATTTTCCCTTTATGAAAGATGTAATTACTTTTTATAAGCTTATCATCTTCATCTAAATAAACATATTTGAAGGTAGATGAACCTATATCTATTCCCAACTTTTTCATAATTTCTCCTTTTATTGAAATTGATTATCATTTACTTTCAATGGATATTATAGTATATTTAAAATATAAATTCTGTCTTATATAAGACATTTAAAGGAGAAATTATGGCTGACATTATAAAAAAAATTATGGTTTCAGATTTATTTAAAAATATTGATATCAACAATATTACCAGTTTATTGAATGAAATTAACTACAAGGTTATCAATTCAGAAAAAAATGAATATATATTTGATAATTTTTTAGATTCAAATTATATAGGTCTTATATTATCAGGAACAGTTAATATAGAAAAAGTTTTACCCTCAGGAAAATCTGTTTTTATGTACTCAAAAAAGAAAGGTGATATATTTGGTGAAGTAGCTGCTTTTTCAAAATCAAAGCAATATCCCTGTAATGTTATATCTTATACAAAAAGTTTACTAGTAATATTTCATAAATCTGACTTCTTTAAATTACTCGCCCTTAATTCCGATATATTAGATAATTTTTTAGAATTAGTTTGCAATAAAACATTTTTTCTAAACAAACGTATTTCTACTCTTTCTTTTACATCTGCCAGAGAAAAAATCGTTCATTCTATTCTCAATGATTTTTTTATAAGTGAAGATTTTCTTATAAAGATTCCATTTACTAAACAATGCTGGGCAAATATTTTAAATATTTCACGAGCTTCTTTATATAGAGAATTAAACATATTGTGTGATGAAGGTTTAATATCCTTTTGCAAAACAAATATTATTAAAATTATTAATATACATAAACTAGAAAAAATCATATTGGATTAATCACAAAAATATACAATTATTCTCAAAATAATTTTGTATCAATTCAAG
>NZ_CAKVKB010000175.1 GCF_934754915.1 uncultured Clostridium sp. | reverse complement strand
TTCTTACTAAGCTCTGCTATATAATTTCTAATGCTGATTCTCTCTTTTGGATCAAGTCCTGCTGTTGGTTCATCCAAAATAAGTATCTTAGGATTTCCAAGCAATGCCTGTGCAAGAAGAACACGCTGCTTCATACCACCTGAAAACCCACCAATCCTTTTATTAGCAACCGATGTAAGATTAACTATTTCTAAGAGTTCATCTATCTGCTGACTAACTTTTTTCGTAGTAATGTTACCATTATCTTCTACAATCTTTCTTGCTTTCACGCCCTTAATCTCTGCCATATATTTTAGAAAAGCTCTAGGAGAAAAATCCTCATAAAATCCCTGCTGCTGTGGCATATATCCAACAACTGCCCTAAAATCCTTTCCTAGTTTTAATATATCCTTTGGATCCTCATTTTCTTTGGAAAACAAAATACTTCCGCCATCCTTCTTATCTCTTGCAACATTATCTGTTATAAGATTTATCATTGTAGATTTTCCTGCTCCGTTGGCTCCTAAAATCCCATATATACCAGTCTCAAATATATAGTTTATTCCTTTAAGAGCTTGCACTGTACTATATGTCTTTTTTAAATTCATCAATTCAAGTTTCATACTTTTATATACCTCTTCTTAAGAAAAATTCCATAAAATAACATCAAACAACTGTATAATGTAAATATAAAATAACAATATATCTGCCCTTTATTTTCATTAATTAAAGGCATAACTGCTATATATTTTCCTATGCTAAATTTTTCCATAAAATCAATTCCTGCCATATATAATAATTGTGGAATAGTAATTATTATTCCTGTCAATGTGCATAATGAATACTGTAATTTATACATAATAATAGTAATCAGACAAGAAATAATCATAAGTCCAACGTATACACAAATCATATTAATAATAAGCCACACTATTAATGGCAGATTTATTGGAATTGTATCAAATAATTCTAAGCTCTTAATAGTTAGAAATATATTAGATATTTCATATGTATTACATAGTTTATAATAATAAACTCCATAACTTAAAAGCATAAACACTGCAATAATTACACTATTAGTTTTTAGTTTACAAATCAACCACTTACCTCTATTTTTAGCAGGATTAATAAGTTTGTCCATTCCGTTTTTATTTTCATATGCCCCAAAAGGTGATGATATAAATATAACAGCAAACATATTTATTAATGCTAGAAACATATGATTTTCTTTTTGTTTACTTCCAAACGCATCCTCATATTCATATGGAGCTATACAAACTGCTTTATAACCGTTTTCTTTTTGTGCTTTTAAATATTTAATATTAGCGTTCATATTATCCGATATAAATCTTGTCAGTTCATTATCCTGTCCAACTGCCTGTAAAATATCAGCTTCAACTGTATTTTTTACATCATTAAGTCTGTCACCATACATAAGACCTTCCGCATTCTGATAATAACTCAACATATAGCTTTCTTCTATGGAATAAATATGCCTGGTTCCTATATTGATGTTCAGTACGATTATAAATAAAACAACTAACGCAATAATATTTTTTTGTGATATTAGAATTTTATACAATTCCTTGAAGTTATTTGGCATTTTAGTCAAAAGCTTCATATTCTTCTCATGTATAAAATCTGCAGTTTTTTCAATAAAATTATTACTGTGTGTATATTCTAGCTTATTACTCAAGACAGTAATACCTGACAAAACAAATGCCACTATCATAAGAAATCCTGTAAATATATTTAAACCCTTACCCACTAATGTACCATAACCCCAATTGTCATACTCTATAGCATAATGTGGAAACAATATGTAATATACATTTATAAAATGAAGAAATCTTAATATACTTTTTGAATTAATAAGATAATAAATCATAATATCTATTCCACTACATAATAAAAAAAAGCCAACACCAATGTTGATGTTTGAAAAATAGCTTAGTAGAAACCACAACATCATTCCACATACAAATGCAAAAAAAGCCGATATCACTATAAGGAATAGTACAAAACAAATACGTGTAAAACCCATCGTCGTAAGTAATAAATTATTATCTAAAACTGCTAAATCATTTATTCCCTTAACCCCACCATGAATACCTAACAGAATAATCATCGACTCTAGATAGAAGCTAAAACTTATAAAAAAACATTCAATAATCAAAATAATAATTCTTTTAGTTCTCAGATTTTTTCTTCCATTTTTTCCATTATTAATAATCAATTTTAAACCACTTTTTTTCTCATAAAAAAAGCCATATACCACATAACATATCAGAGTAATAATAAAAATCTGAATATAATTATATTCAAATAATTTCTCTAACCATATGCCATTACTCAACCCTGGATTTTTATTTTTAAGTTTATTTAAATCATATCTACTTTTAAGCAACAAATATTTTTCTGTGGAATTATCTTTCATTAGTTCAGTCGATAATAACTTAGTTGTTGAAGTGATTTTTTCATTAATGTTATCCGCATAGGAATCCGCCTGCTCAGCTTTCTCTAAAGCCATTTTTCTTGCAGTTTTTTCTATCTCAGAAATAGTCTCTCTGTCAATACTGTTATCGTCCATATAAGATATCACACCGTTCATCGTTGCTTGTTTATATGTCATATCCTCTGTCTTAGCAGCTTCAGCTCTGTTTAATATATCATCATATATTCTGTTAACAGCGTCTTCGCCCTTATTAAAATATAACAATGTTATCCCGTTCAAGCATAATAATAAAAAGAAGATTATTATAAACTTATAATTATTAATTCTTTTAAATTCTTTCATATGACTCCTATGTGTTTTTAATCATTACTTCTTGAAAATAGTAGGTATAATATAGAAAAAGCAAACCATGAGGCACCGTATAGCCAGTGCTTCACGGCTTGCTTAAAATCATATATATTTTATCTTTGCGTTTTATTTAGCCTGATATATCTGTTTTATATCAGTTATTTTGCCATCAAGAATATCGCTTTTTTTAACTACTGCAGTGCCTACAGTACTTACTCCGGACATGTTGTTTAAATCATTACCATTTAGTTCCTTCAGTCCAGGATCCTTTGTAGTTAAGACTATATATCTATCATCCACGCACATAAAATTTACACGTATGATTGTGTTTGTCATATCTTGATTATGAGACTTTAATTGATTTATATAATCAGAATCCCACTCTAATTTTATGTTTTGAATAACCTCACCAGCTAGGTTTGAAACGACAATTCTTGATTCTCCTCCAGATTGTGCATATTCAGATATAAATAATTGCTCACCATCCATTGCAATACTATTAATTGTATTTACTGAAGCGTAAAAGCATTTACTAGTTTTATTGCTCACAGAGTATTGTATGATTTGATTCCTATCCTGTGATATGAAATATAAATTAGACTCCTTATCCATACAACAATTCTCATTTATTGTATCTGGTGCGGGAGTTCCACTTCCAAAGGCACCATCTCCATCATCTCCCGAATATTCAAAAATCACTTTAAAGTCACCATTATCTGTATTATATCTTGCAATTTTATAATCAGAGGTTTCGATTAATCTACTCTCTTCACCTCCTGATATATAATACACATTGTTACTATCAAATAATATTTTGAAACCATCCGGTTCTCCAAGTCCACTTCCACATGGTAAAGCTTCAAACTCTCCAAGTTTTTCCGGTTTTGCATTATCAGCTAGTTTTATTCTCATACAATTGTTTGTTACTTTTACAAGTTCATTAGGTTTTACATTTTTAGGATCAAAAGAATAACTTACATAGTATAAATATCCATCTTTAATCTTAAATGCATGACTATTACGTAAATATGTAGTTATATCTTTGTTATTATTGTCAGCTATAATTGCAACTCTTGTCCTATCGCCAAATCGAACATTATATTGGTTAAGATAGTATTCTTCATGTTTGTTGTTTTCAACCATATAGATTTTATTATCATAATAAAAAACGGTATCTCCATAACACTCCTCTACTTTATCCTTTTTTAGCCCCTTATATGTTATGTCGTTAAGATATGCTGCACATTTTTCATCTGAATGATTGCAGTTTGCATTATAACAACAAGGCGAGCAAAAATCGGTACTAATATCATAATAATATAATAATCCATTAATCACCAAATAATATCCACTTTCGGAAATAGCAGAATTGCCTACGCATTGTAACTGTGCATTATTGTTATCATAATTATAATCCTCAAATGATATTGTTTCTGTACTTTCATCAATTTCATAGTTTCTGGAACAACCTGTAATGGCAAGTAGAACCACCAACATAATTGGCAAAATTTTATTTTTTTTCATAAAATTAATCATAACTCTCTTTTTTCTATACTCTGTAGGCTGATAAGTAATAAATGGACACGCTACATTTGCATAGTATGTTGCAACCTTTATTGCAGCCTTCTTTGTCAGTTCTGCAACTTGCTTATCAAGTTTTACTCCCATTATGTTCACTCCTTCCTTTTATGATAAAAAAATAGGCCTATTATTTCTTCTCACTGAAATTACCACATTTAATGGAATTTGTTTTACGAAGGGTACAACTTACAGGTTAAAAGGTATAATTTACATATTTTATATTAATAATAAAAAAACTATGAAAGTTTATTATCTTTCACAGTTTTTTATGTTAAAATTATTTATACTTGAATACAGTCAGTTTCCTATTATCCTGTATTTTACATTTATTTTCTCATATACTTTGTCTTAAATAAGATTCATAATCTGTAAAGTTGTATTAACATGTATCGTCTCCTCTCTAATAATCTCTTTATCCATTTCATTATCATTAGCCTCCAAATTTTTATTTCTAAAAAATTCTTCCTCATATTTGTCTTGTCTGCTTGCTACAATCAAGCAACAATACAAAATAGCAAGTATTAAAGCTACTAAGATAATCAACAATAGGATTACAAATCTCATTAGTCTATACCTTCTTTCTACACAGCTTAGTGCTATGTAGGTGTGCCTTTATCCTATATCGCCCGCACACGTAGGAATTACAGCTAAGCCGCTTAAGCGTTTACGACACATTGCCATGCAACATGATCTTCTCTACTGCCTTTTCGAGAACCGGGAACCCCTGATGAGCACCCTCATAGTTTATTATCCTTCCGCAACATTTAGCTTTCGCTTAACCTTAACTCGCTCCACCTTCATCTCTCGATACTTCAGCACTCCTTGCAAGTCCGTTTGATTACCTTAAGGTCTGAACCGGAATTTTCACTATATCTGTAACTGAGTATTCAGTTGTCTGAGCCGCTTTCGCAACTCGCACAATAATAATATCTCTAAGTGCAACTCTCTAAAAGAATGCTAAAAGGTGTATTTCTGTATTTTTCTAACCTTAAAAAGGTGTTTTAACAAAAAAGGACTTTAGCCGAATATTTATACTGTATAAATACTGGTTAAAGTCCTATTTAACGATATATTTATTTTTCACCTCACACTTCAATAAGCTATCCAGATATATCAACTGCATAACTATTCAATGTAGGTTTTGATTTGTTCAGCGCTGCCCTTATCATTACCTCAAAAGTAAATAAAAAAATAGGACTAAACCATTCCAAACCCGCTTATTTGCTAAGTTTCTCTTGATTTAGTCCTATTATAACGTCAGCCCCAGTTATTACTTTAATAAATCCATGCCTGTGAACATTCTGTAGCAGAGAAAGCTGTCTCCGAACCCATCTTTTTGCAAGCTCTGAAAGCTTATCACTTCCTTTAGGGCAGTCTGTAATTTGGTGGTATCTCCGCCAATCTCGACTTTTCCATGGTTCCAATTCATATTGTCGATATCTCTTCGGCATATGATCAAGATCCATAATACATGCTTCA
>NZ_CAKVKB010000174.1 GCF_934754915.1 uncultured Clostridium sp. | reverse complement strand
AACTATTTGGATATGAGTAGATATGAGGAAGCTTATGGTAGATTAAATACAATTTCTTTAGCAGAGGGAATAAAGAGGACGGCAGAGTATTTAAAATGCTGGTCTTGAAAAAAGAATATTTTTGGTTGGTGACAGTTGATTTTATCTGTTAGGACAACAGCAATAAGTTCGGTGCTTCTCGTAAGGATGGGATCAGCATGAAGTAATTTGTCCTCGGCGGAGTGGGAATAATTAGTATAAATTTCGTGATTACTTTTATTGGGGATAATATATTGATAAAATAGTTGCCTATGTATTGTTAAGATCCATAAAATGGATAAGGTGAACAGAAAATGAATCGCTTACTAATTGTCATTCCAGCTTATAATGAGGCTGAGAATATAGAAAGAGTTGTAGACAATTTAAAGAATAATTATTTACAGTATGATTATGTAGTTATAAATGATGGCTCAAAAGATGATACCGCAAGAATATGTAAAAAGAATGGATATAATCTGATTGATCTTCCAATTAATCTTGGACTAGCAGGTGCTTTTCAGGCTGGGATGAAGTATGCATATAAACATAATTATGATTATGTGACACAGTTAGATGGAGATGGGCAACATAATCCTGAATACATAGTGGATATGGTTGAAAAAGCTGAGAGGGAGAATTTGGATGTAATCATTGGTTCAAGATTTGTAGAGAGGAAAAGACCTCATAGTTTAAGGATGGTGGGGAATAACTTGTTGAACATTTGTATTTATTTAACCACAGGAAAAAGAATAAGTGATCCAACATCTGGTATGAGGTTATTTAACAAAAAAATGATTGAGAAGTTTGCGACGCAGATGAATTATGGACCGGAGCCAGATACAATCGCCTTTCTTTTAAGATGCAAGGCTAAGGTGGGGGAATGTCAAGTTGTCATGAACGATAGGATTGCTGGAGAAAGTTATTTAAATTTAGCAAATGGAATTAAATATATGTTTCATATGTGTGCTTCAATTCTTGTCGTGCAGTGGTTTAGAAAGAAGGTGTAATTTATGTCTAATTTTTTGAGAATTACATTGATTGTCGTTTCTATATTGACATTTTTATATATTGCAAGAAAATTAAAAAAATCCCAATTACAGGTCATGGATGCCTTTTTTTGGATAGTTTTTTCTTTTGTGCTAATGGTTATAGGTGTATTTCCGGGAATTGCTATATTTTTGGCAGAAATTGTGGGAATACAGTCACCAGTTAATTTTGTTTATCTTGTGGTTATATTTTTGCTGCTATTGAGAACATTTATGCTTACTATACGTGTTTCTTTTCTTGAAGAAAAAGTGAAGAATTTAGTAGAAGAGATTGCAATTAGAGAAAACGAAAAATAAAAAAGAATGGGAATGTTTGTAGTATGAGTAAGTATTTGTTATGTGGTATATATATATTATTTTCGGTTTCAGGTTTAACGTTAATTAAATATGGTGGTAATCATAGTGAACTGGCAAAGGCAGTTCTTCCTATTATTGATATGCCAATATCATGGTATGTAATTGTGGGATTATTTT
Organism: uncultured Clostridium sp.; assembly: GCF_934754915.1. GTDB lineage: Bacteria > Bacillota > Clostridia > Clostridiales > Clostridiaceae > Clostridium. The sequence continues at coordinate 4,305 of NZ_CAKVKB010000174.1, read as the reverse complement.
GTTATGGAATGAGTTTTATATTGTATATGGGAGTAATCACAAAATTTGATTTAGGAGTGATAATTCCTATTGTAGCAGGAATTGTTAATATTTTGATTATGATTTCAGCCATTATTATTTTAAAGGAAAAATTAACTTTAAACATGATAATTGGCGCAGTCATTATTATTTTGGGAATAGTAATAATGAATTTGAAAAAATAATTCAGTAGCCCCATTGTTTCTATATTGATTTTAAGGGGAGAAATGGCAGTTTATGTATTATAGTGAAAAAGATCATACATTTGTTGTGTGTGCGTATGGAGAGAGTATATATTTAGAAGAATGTATAAAGTCGGTTATGAATCAAACTGTTAAAAGCAAGGTTATTATGACTACATCGACGGTAAATTCATATATTCGATCTTTAGCTGAAAAATATGGTATTATTTTAGTCGTGAATAAGAGGAGGGAAGTTGGTATAGTTGAAGATTGGAATTTTGCATATGAGAGTGCAGAAACAAAGTTGGTAACTATATGCCATCAAGATGATATATATGGTGATGAGTATGTAGAATGGCTTTTAAAGAAATGCAATAAGGGTTCTGATATATTAATATTTTTTTCCAATTATTTTGAATTGAGAAACGAGAAGCGTGTAGATAAAAATCAATTATTGCGGGTAAAACGAATTTTATTATGCCCTCTAAAAATACATGTATTTTCTAAAATGAGATGGCTAAGAAGAAGAATATTATCAATAGGTTCTCCTATTTGTTGTCCCGCTGTTACATTTAATAAAGAAAGGATTTTTAATCCGATATTTACGGATGAATATAAGAGCGTTTTAGATTGGGATGCATGGGAAAAAATTTCGAAAATGAAAGGGGAATTCATTTATTGTGATAAAATATTAATGGGACATCGGATTCATGAAGCATCTTTAACATCGGAAGTGATTAAAAATCATATTCGTGATTCTGAAGAATTAGAAATGTTTCAAAAATTCTGGCCTAAGAAATTTGCCAAATTTATTTGGGGAATTTATAGAAAGAGTAGTGAAAGTAATTGCGTAGAGTAAATTTTAATAATATAGAAAACTCGTAAATAGCTGATTTAGGGGAGCTAGATGATTTGTGGATATACTAATTGGACATACAGGTTTTGTGGGAAGTAATTTAAAGGAAATGGGGAAATTTGACAGAGTGTTTAATTCTAAAAATATTAAAGGTGCATATGGGATTAAACCGGATTTGATGATATATGCAGGGGTCACAGGAACAAAATTTTGGGCAAATTACCAACCGGATGAGGATGAAAAAATTATAGATAGTGCGGTTGAAAATATAAAAAGAATTGAAGCAAAAAAAACAGTGCTTATTTCATCTGTTGATGTGTATTCTGACTTGAATGGGCATAATGAAAATTATGAAATCAATATTGAAAAATTGCATGCATATGGGAGACACAGATATGAATTAGAACAATGGGTTATTAATAATATAGAGGATTATTTAATTATTAGACTTCCGGCTTTATATGGGATAAATATTAAGAAAAATTTCATATATGATTTAATATATCATATTCCACCAATGTTAAAAAACAATGTAATTGAGAATATTGCTATAGAATTTCCAGCTATATATGACACTTATACGAATGCAGGAAATGGATATTATGAGTGTAGGAATTTGACCGAGGCAGAGCGGAGAAATGTTAAGACAGTATTGAAAAATTTTAATATTGACGCAATTAATTTTACCGATTCTCGAGCTGAATATCAGTTTTATAATTTAAAATATTTATATCAACATATTATGGTTGCTTTAAAAAATAATATAAAAATTTTAAATATTGTCACAGAGCCTATCTCAGCGGCGGAGTTATGTGAATTTGTGGATAATACAGTTTTTGAAAATCAGATTTCAGAGCATCCCATCATGTATAATCTAAAAACAAAGTATGATCGGGCATTTAAAGGCGCAAATGGGTATATATGTTCAAAAGGAGTAATTTTAGATGATCTGAAAAGATTTGTTTTAATGCAAAGAGGAGAATGCTAATATGAAATATGATCGTATCATAATAGGAGCTGGTCTATATGGTCTTTATGCGGCTACATTTTGTGGGAAAAAAGATGAAAAAGTTTTGGTTTTAGAATATGATAAAGAACCTTTTTCGAGAGCTACGTATGTAAATCAGGCCCGAGTGCATATGGGGTATCACTATCCGCGTTCTTTTTCCACTGCTATAAAATCAGCTCACTATTTTGATAGATTTTGTGAGGAATATGGATTTAGTATACATGAACGGTTTGACCAAATATATGCAACATCACAAAATTTTTCCTGGACAACAGCAGAACAATTTAAAAAATTTTGTGATACTGTAAATATAAAATGTCAAGAACTGAATCCTAATGTTTATTTTAAAAGAGGAATGTGTGATGGTGCTTTTTTAACTACGGAATATACATACGATGTGAAGCTATTGGAAGATTATTTTTTAAAGGAAATAGATAAAAGAAAAAATATTGATGTAATATATGGATTTAGAATAAAAAAAATTGAGAAAAAAGAGAATGAGTATATTGTTTCTTCGATTGATGGACGAGAGTACGAAACGCAGTTTTTACTAAATGCAACGTATGCATCTGTTAATCAAATATTAAATCTGATTGGTTATGAGAAATTTGAAATAAAATATGAGTTATGTGAAATTATTTTGTGTTCTGTAAATGGCGATTTAAAAAATAAGGGAATAACGGTAATGGATGGTCCATTTTTTTCAATTATGCCATTTGGGAAAACGGGTTATCATTCATTAACATCGGTTACTTTTACACCCCACGAAACAAGTTATGATGAATATCCTATATTTAAATGTCAAAATGGAAATGAGCATTATTGTTCTTATAAACAACTTGGAAATTGCAATTTGTGTTCTAATAAGCCACAAACAGCATGGACTTATATGTCAAGCATGGCTAAAAAATATATAAAGGATGAAATGGGATTTAAATATGAAAAATCGTTGTTTTCAATGAAACCCATATTAAAAGCTTCTGAAATTGATGATTCTAGACCAACCGTGATAAAAAAATATAGTGAAAACCCTACTTTCATTAGCGTTTTATCAGGAAAGATTAATACTGTATATGATTTGGATGAAGTGCTAATGTAAATATAGAATATATTTGGAAGGGAGAAAGAAAGTTGGGAAATAAAGAAAGTAATTTTGTATCGGCGGTAGTGTATATTCATAATGATGAAAGAAATATTGGAAAATTTATTAACGGATTATTAGGAGTGCTTAATGAAAATTTTAAAGAATTTGAAATAGTGTGTGTTGATGATAATTCTACGGATAATAGTATTAATATAATTAAAGATGTTCTAAAAAAAGAGAAGGTGGATAATGCTGTGAATTTAATCTCGTTGAGTTTTTTTCATGGTGTTGAATTGGCAATGAATGCGGGAATAGATCTGAGCATCGGGGATTTTGTGTATGAATTTGATTGTATTAACATGGATTTCGATTGGGATATGGTAATGCAAGTTTATCGAAAAGAATTGGAGGGTTTTGATGTAACCAGTGCAGCCCCATATCTGAAAGGACGGTGGAGTTCTAAATTATTTTATTGGTTATTGAAGCGTGAGAATGAAAATATTGTTAATATGAGAACTGAAAGTTTTCGATTGGTTTCTAGAAGGGCGATTAATCGAGTGAACGCAATGAATATTGACATCCCGTTTAGACAAATTGCGTATGCTTCATCAGGGTTAAAGGTAACATCAATTTCTTTTGTACCGTATAATATGAATTATAATCTTAATGTTTTTTACAGAAAGAATTTAGCGGTAAATGTGATTTTGATTTTTACTTCTATATGTGACAAAATTGCGTTTGTTTTTTCAATATCATCTGCAATATTGGGAATTATACAAATGTTGAAAAGAAAGGTAGCAGGCGAAAATAAAATATTATTATCTGGTATCTTTTTAATACTCTGTATGATCATAAAATATCTAAAAGTGATTAATAATTTTATTTTTAAAAAACAACATTATATTGTTGGTGGAGTTGAAAAGATAAACAATAGCTTATAATTTTTGCTGTATTACGACTTTCGAGAAATTAAAGAGGAAAAAGAAAATCTAAAAAATGTATGGTTGATTTTGAGAGGGCATGCACGTATGGTAAAAGACAGCAACAAGGTTGTCATCGTAGTGTGTTGAAATGTGGTATTAAAAGAAAGACTAACTATTAAAAGTCAAGTCTAAAATAAAAGATTTATGAATGAATTGCAGAAATGCATTTCAGA
>NZ_CAKVKB010000173.1 GCF_934754915.1 uncultured Clostridium sp. | reverse complement strand
ATTCCATCCACTGGTTCATTATTAAAAAATAATTGAGTATTTTCATATATATTTTCATTTCTCATAAGAGGAGTAATTGATGAACCAACATCACCATCTATAGCTTTAATCTCTATTGACATTTTATGATTATATAATCCTTGTAAAGGCTGTTCTAAAGAAAATTCATTAGTATTTCCTTCTTTTATCTCTTCCCCATTTATATCTTGACTTAATATTATAGAATCAGTATTCAAATCTTTTAATGTAACATTAAATTTACCTTTATTTACTCTCTTGTAATCTCCAAAATCCACAGTAAACTTTTCGACTATTTGTATATCATTTATAAAAGTTTCTGATACCGAACATCCTTTTATCAACTCTATTGTTGCTGAATTGGGCACAGGCCTTTCAACATTTCCTCTAGATTTTCTAAAATGCAATTGCTCACCAGCTAAAACGTAAAATAAAACGCATAAAATTAAATAAGATAATAATATGGTTATATTTATTTTTTTTATCAATGCTTTCTGATAATCACCATTTACTTTTTCCACTAAATCACCCTACTTATTAAAATTATATCTTTCTAACAATCTTTTTACTTTTTCCTTTAAACGTAACCTATGTAACACTACTAAAATTTTTAATCTTAATATAAGAAGTAAATAAAATAGTTTGTTGATTATTATTTTAAAATAATAATCAATTCCATTTTCGTTTTTACAATATTCTCTATATAATTGATTCCACTGCTTATTTGATATAAGAGTAAACTTTTCCAAATACCTGTTAGGATTATATTTAGGAAAATTTATATTTATCTGTGCTTTATAATCAAGTACAACAAAATCATTAGCTAATATTTCTTCTGTAAGTTTAATATTGCTTTTTGATGCATCATAAAAACAACTAAAGTCAATTTTATAGAACTTAGTTGCAAAATTTAAACATATATATTGTTCAGGAACATATTTTGTTAATAAATTTGTATAAAATCTTTGTTGTTTCTTTTTCCTATTTTTAAACCATCTCATATCTTCTAAACTCTCAGTATTACAATCGTAATATAAATTAATATCCTCATTAATTCCAAAAGCTAGCCAATCTGAAATATGAAATGGTAATGGTAAAACTCTAGGATTTCTTGTATAATAATTACAAACTAAAATTCTATTATGAAAATGTGTTGATTTATCTTTGGCATATAATTCAAAGTACTTTAAAATTCCACTATCATTCCATACTATATCTGTTCTCGTCTTCAAAATATATTTCCTCGTAGCATATTTTAAACCTGATTTAGTACTTATTATTTGTCTATTAATATTGTTAAATGTTCCACTTACATCATCTATTATCAAAGCCCCTGGATCCTCTGAAACTCCCATATCATAAATAAAGCCAAAACCTATAATTCAACATTATGCCAAAATTCTCTTAATTATACCATAATACCTTTACTAAGTCTATACTTCCATAATTTTTAATTGAATAAATAAATTTCTATTCTTTTATGCTCATCTCAATCTAATTATAACTCTATTTTATTTATGTAAAAATTAACTTTAATGCCTAAATTATATTTACAAATATTTTATATACATTTAAAATAAAAAATATTAATTTATAAATATTTAATGAAGTTAGGAGCTTTTTATTCTTATGAAAAAAATACTTTTTTCTGCCTCAACCTTATCTCATATAGAAAACTTTCATATTCCATATTTAAAATACTTTAAACAATTAGGATTTGAAGTTCATATTATGGGTAAACCAAACAATAAATCACAAATCCCTTATATAGATAAACTTATACCTATTGATTTTGAAAAAAGTATTTTTTCTATAAAAAATATTATTAATATCTTTAGAATTTCAAAAATTTTAAGAAAGGAAAAATATTCAGTTATAAATACACATACAATATTGGCTTCTTTCTTCACACGTTTAAGCATCATTATTTCATTTAAAAAATCTCCTCTGGTAATCAATACAGTTCATGGATATTTATTTGATGAAAACAGTAATTTCTTAAAAAAGTTCATTATGATAGTTGTTGAAAAACTTGTTAAACCAGTAACTGACATTATATTAGTAATGAATTCTACTGATTACGAAATTGCAAAAAAATATAATTTTTATAAGAATAATTTATATTTCATTAATGGTATGGGAATTAACGCTTCAAAATTTCCATTAAATACATTGGAAAATAAATTAGCATTACGAGAAAAATTTAATTTTTCCAAAAATGACTTTTTATTAATTTATACTGCTGAATTTTCAAAAAGAAAAAATCAAAAATTCCTAATAGAAGCAATAAAACATCTATATGATGAAGGATATACTGACATAAAACTTATTCTGCTGGGTGATGGTAATTTATTTAATAATATAAAGGAATTTGCACATAGCTTAAATATAGATAAAAATATTATATTTGCTGGTTATCAAAAGAATGTATGCACTTATTATCATATTTCAGATATCTGTGTATCATCAAGCAGAATTGAAGGATTACCTTTTAATATAATGGAAGCTATGTCTACTGGACTTCCTATAATAGCTTCCAAAATTAAAGGACATATAGATTTAGTCACACCTTCAAAAAATGGTTTTTTATTTAAATATAATAATATCGAAGAATTTTGTGGTTATGTAAAAGAGTTGTATAATAATAGAGAGCTTTTAGCTGATATGGAAATCACAAGTAATTCTATATCTAAAAAATATTCATTAGAATCTGTATTTTCAAAAAATACTAATATAATGTTTGAAGAAATTAGTAAAAGGATTGAAATATAAATGATAAAAGAAAATCAAAACCTATTAAATAAAATAAATGCATTTAGTGATATAATTGTTCTTTTTTTATCAATGATAATATCATATTTCATACGTTTCAAACTGTTTTATCATGATGAATTTTACATAAGACTTGATGTATATTTACAATTTGCACTATTCATGATCCCAATTTACATAATTCTATGTATGTTCTTTAACTTATATGATTCAGTAAGAACATCACTATTTTCAAAAGAATGTGAAAGAATCATAAAAACAAATACAATTTTAATAACAATTTCCCTGTCAATATTATTTGTTTTTAAATTTGTGCATATTTCAAGATTAGTAATTGTAATTTTCTATTTTGTAAATACAATATTGATAACATTTAAAAGAGGTTTATTAAGATATGTTCTCTCTGATATGAGAAAAAAAGGATTAAATTTAAAACATATCTTGATTGTAGGCTCAGGGGAAACTGCTTCAGAATACTTAAATGTAATCAAAAACAACAGAAACTACGGTTACAACTATGTAGGCTATGTTTCCAACTCTTCAAATTTTGAAGGTGACAAATTAGGAAATTATGATGAATTATTGGATATACTATATAAATACAAATTCGATGAAGTAGTCTGCGCTTTAGACATACAGGATGCAGAATATATAGAGAAAGTGGTATCAGATTGTGAGCAGAGTGGAACCAAGATTTCAATAATACCATTCTGTTATAAATACATTCCAAGCCAGCCATATATAGATCAGATAGGTAATCTTCCTCTTATAAATATAAGAAGAATACCACTGGACAACCTTGCTAATGCCTTTATGAAAAGAACTTTAGATATATTTGGTTCAATATTCCTGATAATATTGACAAGCCCTCTCATGGTTTTAAGTGCTTTAATAATAAAATACACTTCAAAAGGACCTATAATTTTTAAACAGCAGCGCGTTGGATTGAATAAAGAACTGTTTACAATGTATAAGTTCAGGTCAATGAAAGTAAATTCTGAAGAAACAACAGGATGGAGCACAAACACTGATCCAAGAAAAACTAAATTTGGTTCATTTATAAGAAAATTTTCCATTGATGAACTCCCTCAGTTTTTCAATGTACTCAAAGGAGATATGAGTCTTGTAGGTCCAAGACCAGAACTTCCTCACTTTGTTAATGAATTTAAAAATGAAATTCCTCTTTATATGGTAAAACATCAGGTCAAACCAGGAATAACAGGTCTTGCTCAGATAAATGGTTTTAGAGGGGATACTTCAATAAAGAAAAGAATAGAATTTGATATACAATATATTGAAAACTGGAGTATATTAATGGATATTTCTATATTGTTCAAAACGGCTTTTAAAGGATTTAAGAATAATGAAAAGCTTGTTTTGAAAAATAAGGATATTGTTGATTCAAAGGATACAATTAAATCAAAATAACAAATAATATAGGGTTTGCTTAAAGAAACTATGGTATATTAAGCAAACCCTATTAAAATATATATGCTCCAATTAATAAAATTACATAATAATCAAAGAATATTGCAAAGATTTCATTCTTAATTGTCAATTGTCCATTGAAATATATTATCTCAATTTTTCTATCTCATCTAAAGATAATCCTGTTTTAAGAGAAATAGTCTCGTTATCTAATATATCAAGTAAATTTTTTGCAATTTCCATTGCTTTCTTTTCTGAACCTTGTTCTATTCCTTGTTCTAGACCTTCACGTCTTCCCTTATTTAAAGCAGTCTCTATCTGTTCAACTCTATCAATTGTCTCTTTTAGTCTTTGTTCATATATCTCTCTTTCCTGCCCTTTTAAAGACATAGTATCAAGAGTTTCTATTGCCTTTTTTATATTTCTATCATCCTGTAATTCTTTTGGAATTTCGTCTGTACTATATTTGTAAGCATTATTCAAAAATGTAACCCATCTATCTAAAGATGTCTTTAATTCACTCAGATTTGAATGGAATTTTTGAAGTTCTATAAAGTGTAATTCAAAAAGATCTGAATATTCAGTTTTAGTTTTTGAATTATATATTTTATACATATTATGATAGTCTTTCTCTGGAAAATAGTTAAAATCTAACACATTTATTCCTATAACCTTATTTATAGTTCCATATCTTCCTTTTTCAAGAAGCTGATTACTATAAACCTTAGCCCAATAATATAGAGCTCTTTTATCATAATAACTTTGAGAGGCTACTTGAATTTCTATATCATACCATGTTCCATTTTCATCACTTGCCTTAACATCTAAAATTGACATTTTATCATTCAAGAAATTTGCTAAATTATAAGGATTTCTCAATTCAATATAATTAATCTGTTCGTCATCTGGCAGCACAGAATTAATAAAAGACATTAGTAAATCCTTATTTTCTTCGCTTCCAAACAATTTCTTAAATGCAAAATCTACTTTGGGATTAATCCTGCACATATCTTTCTCCTTCTTAACCTTGTTATTCATGATTTCTCCTATCTTAAATAAATTAAGTTTTTCTTTAGTATATTATCAACTTATATTATACATTATAATCATAAATTCCAAAATCAAATTCATAATAAAAATCCTCACTTATTAGTATTAAATTATATATATATGATGAATATTTTTTGCTTTTTATGCTGATATAAAAACTCCTGACATATATAAAATAATATTAAAGAAATCTTGCAAAGATTTCATCCTTCATTGTAAATTATCAATTGTAAATAAAAAAATGTACTTTTAATTTTCTTTCTGCTATAATATCTTCAACAGAATATTTTTACAAAAGATAAAATATAAAATATCTCAAAAAAATGGAGGTTTTTTATGGAAAATAAAATTTTAGAACTGCTTCAAGTTATGAATGCAAAATTAGATAAAAATTCTATCGATATTAATGATATGAAATCAAAAATCAACAACCTAGAATCTGATGTCAACAGTATAAAATCAGATATAACAATTATAAATAATAAAGTTGATAGATTGGAAGAAAATCAAAAGAATATAAAAATTGCAGTTGATTCAATCAAATGTAATATTGATGAAATGACTAAAGATATGCATAGAGTTGAGGTGGCAACAGCTCAAAAC
>NZ_CAKVKB010000172.1 GCF_934754915.1 uncultured Clostridium sp. | reverse complement strand
AGATCTTCATAATCTTGTGGAGTCATAAACCCAATCCGGCTATGTATTCTTTTTCTATTATACCAACTTTCAATATAAAGCTTCAGAAAGTATGATATAAAAAGTTGTATAAATTGAAATTAATATGTATAAAATATAATAAATATGATATAATCTATTTAATGTTGTTTAAATTTTACACAATATGAGAAAATATAAATTATTGCAGGATAAAATTCATAAAATTTCAAAATGAATTAATTCTGTTCATAATTTATAGTAAAAAGTTAATAAAGGAGTTGTATTTAAATTGGGGAAAAAATTTAAAAGAGTCTTAGTTGCCAACAGAGGCGAGATTGCTATAAGAATTTTTAGAGCTTGTCATGAACTTGGTATAAGAACAGTGGCTATATATTCAGAGGAGGATAAATGTTCTCTTTTCAGAACTAAAGCTCATGAAGCATATTTAATAGGAAGAAACAAGGGGCCAGTTGAAGCTTATTTAAATATGGATGAAATAATAAGCCTTGCAAAAAAGAAACATGTTGATGCTATTCATCCAGGTTATGGATTCCTATCAGAAAATCCTGAATTTGCAAGAAGATGTGAAGAAGCTGGAATTGAATTTATAGGTCCAAAATCAGAAATGATGGAAAAATTAGGGGACAAGATTCAGTCTAAAATTGTTGCTGAAAGCGTTGGAGTTCCAGTAATACCAGGATTAGAAAAACCAGTTGAAAATGAAGAAGAAGCTTTAAAGGCTGCTGATTATTGTGGCTATCCAGTAATGGTAAAGGCAGCTGCAGGCGGTGGCGGAAGAGGTATGAGAATAGTAAGACGCAAGGAAGATCTTGTTGAAAACTATAGAAATGCTAAAAATGAAGCCAAAAAAGCTTTTGGTATAGATGATATATTCATAGAAAAGTACATAGAAAGACCAAAACATATTGAAATTCAAGTTTTAGGAGATAAATACGGTAATGTTGTTCATCTTTATGAAAGAGACTGCTCTATTCAAAGAAGACATCAGAAGGTTATAGAATTTACTCCAGCAATAACTTTAAGTGATGAAAAGAGACAGGAAATCTGTAATGATGCTTTAAAGATTGCAAAATCAGTTAACTATAGAAGTGCAGGTACTTTAGAATTCTTAGTAGATGCACAAGGAAATCATTACTTTATAGAAATGAATCCTAGAGTTCAGGTTGAACATACTATTACTGAAATGACTACAGGAATAGACATAGTTCAAAGCCAGATTTTAATTGCAGAAGGTTTTGAATTAAGTTCTAAAGAAATTGGAATACCTTCACAAGATGCAATAAAGCCAAGAGGATATGCTATTCAGTGTAGAATTACTACAGAAGATCCAGCAAATAACTTTGCACCTGATACAGGAAGAATCGATGTATACAGAAGTGGAGCAGGTTTTGGTATCAGACATGATGGTGGTAATGGATTTGCAGGTGCTGTAATCAGTCCTTATTATGATAGCCTTCTTGTTAAAACAACAGCTTATTCAAGAACTTTTGAAGATACAATAAGAAAATCAATACGTTCAATAAAAGAATTAACTATAACAGGTGTTAAGACAAATGTTGATTTTTTAATAAATGTTTTAAATAACGAACAATTTAGAGAAGGTACATGTGATACAAACTTTATAGCTGATAATCCTCAACTATTTGATATAACACCAAGAACAGATGAAGAGCAAAGAGTATTAAAATTCATCGGTGAAAAAATAGTAAATGTTACAAAGGGAAATAAGAAAGAATTTGATGTTCCAGTTATTCCTCATGTAAGTGGAGATGTAGTAAAGACACTTAGAGGTACTAAGCAGATTTTAGATGAAAAAGGACCTGAAGGTGTTGTAGATTATATAAAGAGTCAGAAAAAGCTTTTACTTACTGATACAACAATGAGAGATGCACAACAATCATTACTTGCAACAAGAGTTAGAAGTGTTGATATGAGCAAGATTGCTAAATCAACAGCTTATTATGGTAAAGATTTATTCTCTTTTGAAATGTGGGGAGGAGCTACATTTGATACAGCTTATAGATTCTTAAAGGAATCTCCATGGCAAAGACTTGAATCTTTAAGAAAGAGAATTCCAAATGTAATGTTCCAAATGCTTATAAGAGGAGCAAATGGTGTTGGATATAAAAACTATCCTGATAATGTAATAAGAGCATTTATCAAAGAAGCTGCACAAAGTGGAATTGATGTATTCAGAATATTTGACTCACTTAACTGGCTTAAAGGTATAGAAGTATCATTAGATGAAGTATTAAAAGCTAATAAGGTTGCAGAAGTTGCACTTTGCTATACTGGTGATATACTAGATGAAACAAGAGATAAATATTCTCTTGAATATTATGTAAAGAAAGCTAAAGAAATTGAAAAGATGGGAGCTCATATCTTAGCTATTAAAGATATGTCAGCACTTTTAAAACCATACGCAGCTAAGAAGCTTATAACTGCATTAAAGAATGAAGTGTCATTACCAATTCATTTACATACACATGATACTACAGGTAATGGAGTTGCAACTGTGCTTATGGCAGCAGATGCGGGAGTTGATATAGTAGATACAACATTCAGCAGCATGTCAGGACTTACAAGTCAGCCAGCGCTTGATTCTATAGTTGCAGCACTTGGAAATACAAATAGAGATACGAAGATTGATTTAGCAGGAATTCAAAAGATATCTGAATACTGGGCAGCAGTAAGACCAGTATATAGTGAATATGAATCAGATTTAAAAGCAGGAAGTACTGAAATTTATAAATACGAAATTCCTGGTGGTCAATATTCAAACTTAAAGCCACAGGCTGAAAGTTTTGGACTTGGACATAGATTTGATGAAATCAAAAAGATGTACAAAACAGTTAATGATATGCTTGGAGATATAATAAAAGTTACTCCTTCTTCAAAAATGGTTGGAGATATGGCAATATTTATGGTTCAAAATGATTTGACTCCAGAAAATATTTATGAAAAAGCTGCAAATATGGCATTCCCAGATTCAGTTGTTTCATATTTCAAGGGAATGATGGGTCAGCCAGAAGGAGGTTTCCCAGAAAAACTTCAAAAACTTGTTCTTAAAGGAGAAGAACCTATAACAGTAAGACCAGGAGAATTATTACCTCCAGAAGATTTTGATAAGATTGCTAAATACTTAGAAGATAAATATAAGTTTAAGCCATCTAATAAAGATATAATAAGTTATGCACTATATCCTGATGTATTTGAAGATTTCATAAAACATGTTATGGAATACGGAGAAGTAAGACTTATGGGAAGTGATGTATTCTTCCATGGACTTGCTGAAGGTGAAACAAGTGAAATCGAAGTTAAAGAAGGTAAAATCCTTATAGTTCAATTAATTGAAATTGGAAAACTTGATAATCAAGGATTTAGAACTCTTGAATTTGAAATCAATGGAAACAGAAGATCAATTAAAATTAAGGATAGAACTGAAAGAGCTGAAGCAAATCTTGGAGATGGAAACACAACTGTAATGGCAGATCCAGATAATAAACTTGAAGTTGGAGCAAGTATTCCTGGTAATGTAATAAAGGTGCTTGTAGAAGAAGGTCAAGAAGTTAAAGAAGGAGAAAGCTTGATAGTTGTTGAAGCTATGAAGATGGAAACAAATGTTGTAGCATCAGTAGATGGTACTGTAGAAAAAATCATGGCAAAAGAAGGTCAACAAGTTAAGACTGGTGAATTGTTGGTTAAATTAAAATAAGATTTTAAAAAATAATAGTGTTTTTACACGTAATATTGAGCTGTATCAAATCGAGTTTTATCTCAATTTGATACAGCTTTTTTAATTAACAATATACAATTGGAAATGAAGGATGAAGTCTTTTCAATATTTCTTTCATATAATATTGATTAAATATTTGCAAAAACCATATTTTAGTGTAAGAAATATAGTCTAAGATTATGATTTTATTAGGTTGAGTTTTCACAATTTGATATGAAGGGGAAGTGTACTATTAAAATGGTCTTTCATTGATGTTTTTTTGTAATTATAACTAAAATTGTGTATTGAAAAGAAAAGGAAGAGAAATTACATTTTAATGTTGACAGTGTAAACATTAAGGTATATTATGTATTTAGTAAAAATGATAGGTATTGGCTTTAGAAGTAAAAAATACATTTATTCGGGAGGAGTAAGGTAATGATAGGAATATATCTAAGTGGTACAGGAAATACAAAACATTGTGTGGAAAAATTGACTAATATGATTGATGCATCAGCAGAGGCTATACCATTAGAAAACGAAGCTGTTGTTGAACAAATCAAAAAGAATAGTTTTATAATTCTGGGTTATCCAACTCAGTATTCAAATTCACCTTTTATGGTAAGAGATTTTATTAAAAAAAATTCTTGTATCTGGAAAGGAAAAAAAGTACTTTGTGTAGCAACTATGGGGGCTTTTAGTGGAGATGGAGCAGGATGTACTGCCAGACTGTTAAAAAAATATGGTGCATTAATAGTAGGAGGTCTGCATATTCAAATGCCCGATTCAGTATGTGATGTAAAACTGTTAAAGAAGACTTTAGCTAAAAATAAAGAAATTGTAATTAAAGCAGATAAAAAAATAGAAAAAACAGCAGAAAATATTAGAAAGGGAATATATCCAAAGGAAGGAATTGGTTTCTTTTCTCATATTGCAGGACTTTTTGGACAGAGATTATGGTTTTATGGAAAAACAACTGGATATTCAAAGAATTTAAAAATAAGCAGCAACTGTATTGGATGTGGAATGTGCGCTTCTATATGTCCTATGAAAAATATTGTTATGAATAACAAAAAGGCAGTTGCTGGAGATAGGTGTACTATGTGTTATAGATGCATAAGCCGCTGTCCTCAAAAAGCTATTACACTTGAAGGAAAAAAAGTTTATGAGCAATGTCGCTTTGAAAAATACATTTGAATATCCATATATTTTAAAGTTTTCATTTTATTAAAAATTCAAATTCTAATCACAAAAAGAAGAAACAAAAATAAAATAATATGGTGAAAACTTTAAAATAAGATTGAGGAAAATTTATGTATTTATCAAAGCCAGAAAAAGGATTTTGTATATCTGTATTGTATGTGAATAAAAAAGATTTAAATATAGATGAATTAAAAGAAATAAGCAGCTTGGATAAGAAAGCTGATTTGAATTCAGAAGTTAATATATGTGATTATGAAAAATCAAAAATAGAAGAGGAAAATTTAGCAAAAGCAATGAGAAGTGGATATGACAAACTTATTTTTGATGAAGATGAAGTGGAAGGGATTAAAGAGACTATTGAAAAATTAATAGATAGAAGAGCAAAGGAAATAAAGTCAGAAGATATGGGAATACTTATTTTAGATGATGAAGCAATAGAAAAGAATAAAATTACTGAATCATAAGGCAGTTATATATTTGGATATAAAAAAGCAGTCTGTATAAGGGGAACAGACTGCTTTTTATTAAATAGGGATAAATAATGAAAAAATCTTTAACTATTTTACAATATTTATTATATATATGAAATGTTACAATATTATGTCAAAGTTGATGTTTTATACACAATGTTTTCTGAGTAATTATATTAATGATTATAATACTTATATTGGTAAAAATTATATGATTTGATATGATATAATATATATTATAATTAACAATTAATGATAAACTTTACAATGGTACTTTGATTATTGTGTAGTTTTATTATTAGGGGATATTTAATTTGATTTTGCTTTTATAAAAATAGTATAAGGAGATATATAAGGAGGAAAATATGGCAAAGGTAGATAATGAACAGAAGAAAAAGAAGAATAACAATACAGTTAAAAGTGATTATACAGAAAGAATACAAAAAGCTAAGGAACCGTTTAAGAATGAAATATTGAAAATGGATACTAAAGAAGAAAAAATGTTATATTT
>NZ_CAKVKB010000171.1 GCF_934754915.1 uncultured Clostridium sp. | reverse complement strand
CTCATATACATTCCTCCTAGTTTAAATAATATCACAAATCACACGAATGTAAAATTTTATTTTTTTTATTTCAAAAAAAGTATTGAAATCCTACAAAGGTAGGAATATAATATGTGTATAAAGTTTATCACACGTTTGTGGGAAAGAAGGATGTAATGGAACTTAAATTAAAAAGGATAATTCAAAATCTAACATTGAAGGGACTAAGCAATTTATCTGGTGTAGGAGTTAATACAATATTAAAGCTTGAGAAAGGGAATATTGATGGTGTTAGTGTTGGAATATTGAAGAAAATTGCGAATGCCTTAAATACAACAGTTGTAGAATTATTTTTTAGTAAAGAAGTGAAATAGTAGGAGGATATATATGTTACAGGATAAGATGAATAGATATGAAGAGTTATGGAAGCAAAAAACTTGTAGTGCTAAGGAGTTTTCTAAAATAATGGGAGTTAGCGAACATAAAGCAAGACAATTAATGAGGATGGAAGGTTTCCCAGTAATAACTATAGGAAGAAATAAGCGTGTTCTACTAAGCAAAGTAGATGAATTCCTAGAAGGTTTAATTGGAGCTGTTTTATAGGATAAGATGATAGCACTTATAGAAAATAGGTGCTATTTCCCCTTTTAAGATAAGTTAGGGGATTTAAAAAAGATATAAGGTATTTGTAGAAACATTAGGGTCATATTTCATTCTAATGGCAATCAAGATTGGGACTTTTTTCAGAAAAATGGTTGATATTGAAATAGATTTTGTTAACGAAATAGCTGAAAATGGACAACAATAGGAATTCCTATAATAGATAATGTTAAAGATGCTTTTGCACATAATATACCACAAATAACAGCATTTTTCAGTGGATTTGTAAGTGATGTTAGTAACTTATGGAATAACAACTTAAAACCTTGTTATGAGGCTATAGGAAACTTTATAAGTAATGTATTGGCTCCAGTATTTGAATATGTATTTAATAATAGAATAGTGCCAGCTATAGAAAGAGCTTTCCACTTAATAGCAGGATTATGGAATAATTCTTTAAAACCTATATTAACAGGAATAATTGATTTTATTAATGGTGTATTTAGTGGGAGTTGGAGCAAGGCTTGGAGTGGTATAGTTGACATATTAGGTGGAATATTTGGTGGAATAGTTGAAGTAGTTAAAGTACCTATAAATGCAGTAATAGGATTAATAAATTCAGCTATTAGTGGATTAAATGGTATAAGCGTAGATATACCGGATTGGGTGCCAGGAGTCGGAGGCAAGACCTTTGGTGTAAATATACCGGAAATGTCTTATCTTGAAAACGGTGGTATTTTAACAGAGCCTACACTAATTGGATATGGAGTTATGGCAGGCGAGAAGAATAAAGGAAGAAGTAGACAAGCTGAAGCAGTAATACCTTTAGATACATTATGGAATGAGATTTCTAATTTTGGAAATAACATTGCTGCAGGATCATATACAAAGAGTATTCCTGTATTGGAAAAGATATTGAAAGCAATTGAGGATAAAGATATCGGAAATAACACCTATATTGAATTTAAAGATAACAATTTTGATGCAAGAGAGACCAAACAAACTTTAAGTCAAATAAGGTTTGCTGCCAATTTTTAATAGATAAAATCGATAGTATAGTTGGTGGTCCGCCATGTGACTATACTATCAAAATATATTGTTTACAGAAAATTAACAAAAAAAGTCTAATTTGAGGGAATAAAAAAAGTTTTTGTAGGTATATGTATAAATAATGTTAAGCGAAGTGCTTAACGGTCATGAAAGGGGATGGATAAATTATGTGTAAATTTGATATTGTAAGCGATAGAAAAGTTAAGAGTAAAACTATTGGAATTAGAGTTACAGAGGATGAGAAAGTGTTCTTAGAGGTATTATCAAATCTTAAGGGATTCAACTCTATATCGGATTATGTAAGACATTTAATAAGAAATGATAAAGAATTTCTAGATGGATTTGCAGAGTTTGAAGGATATAAAGATATAGTAGATTACATAAATCATTTAGAAGCAGAAGAAATTGCGAGGGTATTAAAGGAAAGAAATAATAACATAAAATAGAGGGTGGTGGAATTTTGAAAGTAGAAGACATAAACTTAAAAGAACTTATAGAGAATGAAACAGGATTAAAATTTAATAGAGAAAATAAAATACATTGCCCTCTACCAGGGCATAATGAAAAGACAGCATCTTTTTCATATGATAAAAAAAGAAAAAAATTCCGCTGTTTCGGATGTGGCATAGGAGGAAATGCAATTGACTTCATAAAGGAAACCAAAGGACTTAATTATTCTGAAGCTTGTAAGTATTTAGGGGTAGAATTGAATGAAGAATATAGGAAAAAAGAGTTAAGAAGAGAGAAAATAAAGGACTATGCAATTAAGCAAACAGAAAAAGGTGGGTGCAGAGAAGGTGCTGAAATAACGGCTATTTATGATTTTACAGATGAGTTTAATAATTATAAATATTCAAAGATAAAATTTGTAAGCAGTGATGGTAATAAAGTGACACCATATTGCCATATTGAAAATAATTCTGTTGTTAATAATAGGTTTGGAGAGGAAGTTCCATATAACCTTTATAAGCTTAAACAGGCGCTTAATGATGAAAAAGATATATTTATCGTTGAAGGTGAAAAGGACGTGGATACAATGTCTTATTTGGGATATACAGCTACTTCATATAAGAATGTTAAAGAGGAAAAGTATTATGAATTGTTGGAAGGTGCTAGAATTAATATAATCCCAGACAATGATAAGGCCGGAGAAAATTATTTAAAGGAAATAAAGAATAAAACATTTAGATATGCAAAGAGCTTTAAAGTTATAAAACTGCCTAATATTGATGAAATAGAAAAAGGTGATATAACTGATTGGATAAATGCTGGACATACTAGGGAAGAGTTAAAGGAGTTTATATATAATACTTTAGATTTGAAAAATAAAAATATTCTTCAGCAAGATCATATAGGGATATATAAATATATAATTCCTAGAAGAAAAGATATGGAAGCATATAATAAGTATATTAGTAATTTTAATATAAAGTACGCAAAAATAGTTGATGTAGTTGATGGTGATGGAGATGTTATTGAAGTATGTTTTCTAACTCCAAATGGTAAAGAGGTAATTAAAAGGGGGAGTGTAACTGTATTTGATGATGTAAGAAGTTTCAAAGCATTTTTGGGCTCAATGGATTTAACTTTTAAGGGGAAAATAGATGATTTAACTGAATTAAAAGAATGGATTAATAGATATTTTGTTACAGATAAAATAACTCTATATAAAGGTAATACATTTACCGATAAAGGATTAGTAACTAATGAGGGTTTAATTACAACAAATGGAACAAACAAGAAAATAAAAGCAGATAGCGATAAGAAAATAATATTTTCAAATATAGATCCTATAGAAAGTGATGAATTACAAGAATTATTGCAGCACTTATTAAATGTTCAATCTAAGCAATATATATATTCTATAATTGGTACTGTTATACATGGAATGATGGGATATATAGCTGAAAGAAATAACATAACTAATACAATGTTGTTTTTAGTTGGAGAAAGTGGAAGTGGTAAAACTGCAATACTAAAGAATGTTATAAAACCTTTATTAGGTTACAGTGAAAATACTCCTGTTATAGACATAACAAGTACAACTAAATTCCCTATGATAAAAGCTTTATCTGAAAGTAATTATCCGGTTCTATTTGAAGAGTACAAGCCTTCTCATATGAATCCAAATAAAGTAACTGATTTTTCAAATTTGATAAGGAATCTTTATGAAAGAAATTCTGATGAAAGAGGTCAGAAAAATCAAACAGTAAAGCAAAATGTATTAAGAGCTCCATTAATAACTGGTGAAGAAAGTTTTCCTAATAAAGATAAATCAACTATAGAAAAGGTGATGATTGCTTATCTATCAAAAATTGAAAGACCAGAAGGAAGCGAAAAAGATTTAAGATGGTTAGAAAAAAATAAAGACATTACTTATAAACTAGGTAGAACTATAGTAAACAAGCTAATAGCTTTATCAGACGAAGACTATATAGGTAAGAGAGAATTATTTGAGGAGATAGGACAACATAGCAAATTAAAAGATAGACCATTAGAGTTATTTATTAATGCATGTATAGGAATGGAAATATTAAATGAAATTTGTGGAAGTATAATAGGAGAAGACTTTATAGCTATTGATTATTCTGAAGGTATTCTTAAAAATGTAATAGAGGAGAATGTTGGCAATAGTGAAGATGGCCCTTCAAGTATTTCAGTAGAGATGTTAAGATACTTTAATGATATTATTTATTATATTGATAAAGATGAACAAAATAAATGTATTCGATGTGAAGACGAATTTGCATATATCAATGCAAAACGCATGGTGGACTTACTTAGTAAATATAATAAAGATTATGGGAAAACTACACCATTATTACCATTTAATGATTTTAATAAACAAATAAAAAACGCTGGAATATCAGAAGGTTCTGCGCAAAAGAAAGTTGGTGGCAATTCATGTACAACTAAGTTTTATATAAATAAGTTAATAGAGATAGGTTGTGATAATTTAGTGCCAAGCGATTATGCAGATAGTTTCAATACTGGAATGGATACTAAAGTAATCCCTATATCATCTTCAAGTTTTCAATTTTAAGAGGTGCTGCAAAGCACTTCTTTTTTAGGTATATAAGTATATTAAGGGTATTTAAAATTAGTATTTTGGTATATATAAAGATAACAAATGATATAAAAAATTAAGAAGAAAGGAGATGAAAAGATGTTAGATCAACAACGATTAAAAGCAATCGAATTACTTGTAGCTGGAGAAACTATATCCAATACAGCTGAATTAGTTGGAGTTACCAGGTCAACTATATATAAGTGGAAAGAACAGGATGACTTTAAATATGAAATGGAAAGACAGATTAGCTTTTTAAAATCTGGTATAGAAAGAAAGCTTTTAGCTAATGTTAATCCATTTTTAGATGAGTTATGTAAGATAGCATTAAAGAGTGAAAGTGATAAGACTAGACTAGATGCAATTACTTATTGTATCAATAGGTTAGTTGGAACACCGACTAAGATGGTCCAAGAACAAACTGAATATAGGACACCAGCAAAGGATATGGATATAGATGCAGTATTAGCAGAGATAGAAGAATTGAAAGATGATAGTGAGGAAGAGTGTTAGTATAAGCACTCTTTTTTTTATTGCCTATATTATAATTAAATAATTTATAATGATTTGAAAAGGTCACAATTATTAGCAAAAGTCACATTTTTAAAAATACTGTGACCTAAAATGTGACCTGTTGAAAATGGCATGGTTGAGCCAATTGTATATTAAAAAGTCACAAAGTCACAAAATATAAAGTAAAACTATTATAAAGAAATATAAGATTGATAAAATTTAACAATATATATAAAAAAGTAGCACAGTATATAATAAAAAAATGTGACCTTGATAAAAAAACAGTATAAGCCCAGTAAACAAGCCATTTAACGAGGTCACAATTGTAATTTTAAAAATGTGACCTAATATAGAATCAGTAGTTAAAATATAAAGAAAGTAAGTAAGTTGGAATCAGTAAAGATAATAGACAATATTATACATTTATAGGTGATTAAGATATACCAAGATATTAAGAGATAAGCTTTATGCAATAGATAATAATCCAGTACAGGAGTGTATATATGTAGTTAGTAATGATTAATTATGTAATGGAGCAGTTAAATAAGATAGGGGCAAGAATATAGTAAGAAGATGAGAAAAATATAGGAAGTTGAAAGCCAACCCTCGGAAGTACAAGCAACTGTTTTTATTTCGCAATAAGTATTGATATGAGTTCGTATTGTTTAAAAGCGAATTTCGCATAATCTCAATTTAGCGAAATTGATAAAATGAACTATAAAATGTGGTTTAAGTATTGGTATTACTGGGTTTATGC
>NZ_CAKVKB010000170.1 GCF_934754915.1 uncultured Clostridium sp. | reverse complement strand
ATTCTATAAGGGGCAAAAAAGAGGGCAAAAATTAAATTGCCCTCTTTTTTGATTTCATATTATTAAGCCATCTGATATTGAGTACTTCTAATTTTTTTCATTTTAGAAAACAAGTAATCTTTAAAATATTTTTCATACTCATCATTTCTTAATAAATTTATCTGTATAAATTTCTCATCACTTAATTTATTATCGTCAAGAATAAACTTCCATATAAAAAAGGAATTCATACTCATTCCACTTATATTTGATAAATCCAATATAATAACTTCATCACCTTTTAAGCCCAATTTTTCAAACACAAATCTAGAATAATTTGTTGGATTTGAATATTTTTCAGCCTCAATAATTATAAAACTTTTGTAAAATTTCCTATAATCATATACATTAGAAAATGCAGTGCCCATACTATTAAATTTTAACATATATTTATCATATATAGTATTCATATTATCACACCCCTTTCCTAAAGTATTGACATTATTTGATAATATTATAATACCCATCTTTTATTTTAATTAAAATTTCATTATATATTTCTAATGCATTGCTTTTTTCTTTAACAATTATTTTAGGCTTTGGTGAACCATGATTTAAATCATTTCTATAAAATCTTACTGCATCATATAATTCAAATATCTTAAATTCTTTATCTGCTGATAATCTACTAGTCTCTGCATATTTATATATTATATGCCTATTAATATCAGAATTATATAATACCTTTCCAAAGCTCCAACCATCTTCCATGTTTATTAATTTTTCAATACCTAATTCTATTAGCACTTTTTTCAAAAAGCCTTCTAATACTTTAGCTGTAGGACATAACACAGTACTAAATTCTTTCATCTTTAAACTACTATTCAAAATACATTGAGCTGAAATTAAATAATCTCTATAATGTTCATCCAAGAAATCAAATACTTCACTTGTTATTATTTGTTTCACATCATTTTCTTCTTTAGAATAATCTTCACTATTGTTCTTATCACTTTCACCAAATGAAAATCTATTAATTATATCTTCTATTGAACTATTTATACTAGTATCAATAATTTCACAAATATCTTCCCAAAGATTCCAAACAATTCCTTGAAGCATTAAAGTTCCATTCTTAAAGCTTGAAACAAGTATTCTTTCATGCGTCACAATACTTTGTATTTCAAGAAATTCTTTCTTATTAGGATCCTTATTTTCTTTCTGTATAATTTCAACTTTATCAAGTTTATTAATTTTATCTTTTATATTCTCATAATCATTTTCACTTACTTTTTTAAATGAATATGTTTTTTGGGTTGTAGTTTCAAAATCATTAAATTTACTTTCAACTTCAATGTTTAATTCTTTATCAGCTCCAACACTTGTATCTAATTTAAGCCCATCTCTTTTACAATATATTCGTAGTACACTTTTTTTATCATTTCTTTTTATTTTTATTTGAATTGGATTTTTATCGCAATCAAATTCATCACAATCTATTGCTAATTCAGAAAATATTAATTTTAATTTATGTATTAATTCATCTTTATTTAACTTTATTTTTTCAATACTCATAAATAACCCTTTCTAAAGTGAAAATAAAAACAAGCTGTTAAGCTTGCCATAAATTGTCTTCTCATGTTTCACCATATTGTATGTACATATAATAACATATTAAAAGGTGTTTGAAAAGCTTATTATTAACTTTTTGAATACTTTTTAACACATGTTAACTCTAATTAAAACTATTTAATACCAAATAAAAACATCTATAAGCGATAATCGCTTCTTCCCTCTAAATATATCCATTTAACTAAAAATACAATGTTGTAACAGCAATATTAGTTTAGATTTAATTGATTTCATTTCAACTCCCAAATTTTAACGAATCTATTTATCTTGTTGTAAATATTGAACCATTGTTAATATTTCATCAAAAATTACTTACCTATAAAGTTTCTTATTAGCTTTAATGCCTTACTATATCTGTTGTTCGAGGTTTTTTTTAAAATTGCTACCCCCCAGTACCTCACTTTTTTATAAAAAACATATCTATCGGCTGTGATTGATTTTATAATATAACATTTAGCATCACATATTTATTCACTTTCTCTTTTTATAATGTTTCTTATCGTCTTTTCATCTACCTTAAATTTAAAAGCTATCTGCCTTTTGCTTATTCCCTCTTCATATAATTTCAAAACTTGTTGTATCTGTTCACTTTTTAGTTTATAAGTCCCTTTTCGTCTGCCCTTACCTTGATTTTTTTCAAAAGGTTCTAACTTTTCCCTTAATCGAATTACCTCTTTTATAAGTTCATCATTATGATTGTTTATTTTTTCATACTTTAGCAATAACTCCCGATAATCTGTTTGCAAAGTCTTATCTTTATCTTTTAGCTCCTCATGCTCCAGTAACAATTTATCATATTTATCTTTCAATTCTGCTATCATTGGAAATATGTCTTTATTATCAATCATTCTGTTTATAAAATTTCTTAGTGTTATTGGTTTATTGTCCTTTGTCCATTTTGCATATTGTACCCCATCTTTAGATTCAAAATGAATCTGTTCATCTAACGCACTTTTAATTTCAAAAGGACTTTTTTCAATCATAATACCACCTCTTTATAATTCGGATTTTACGCCTTATATCCTTATTGTAATTCAATTCTGACATTGTTTCAAATGTGTATATTTGATTTATTTATCAGTGTTATTTCCATATTGAATAAAACGATAGCTTTAGTTAGTATTATATATACAATTGTAGGCTTTTGTAGGTTTAATACTGCCATACAATCGAATTCACCTAAAGGTGACTAGCAAAAAATTTCTCTCATCATAATGAAGAGGCTTAATAAATTTATAGGTTCAACATTATGCTGAACCTTTGTTAATATATGAATTTTTATCTATTATCAATATTTTATGGATATAATCATCTTTTCCAACTTCTTGGAAAAAAATCTATTCAACTACTGTCACTATCTCATTCTTGACTTTAAGGGCCTCTGACATATCTGATAAATACTTAATGGCCAGCTCCTGGATTTTAGTATCTTCAAAATCATCTCTTCCTAAATCTTTTAATATTTTATTTATTCTTAAATCCTGTTTCTGCTGTAATTGAAATTGCTTTAATAAACTCTCAACTGCCATTGCAATCAATGCTGCTTCCATAGGATCATCAATTTCAATCTGTGACTTTATAAACATCCCTGTTGTATCTGATGTAATTGCTCTTACTACTTTATTTTTCATTGCTAATCATCTCCTAATTTAAGAGGGGCCTTAATATCAATAACTCCCCTATAATTTATCGAACTCCAGTTCTTCTACCAAGCGAACTTTTCTGCAGCATATCTATTAATGCTGTAGCTGTATCTGGTGCATCATCATGTTCATTCTTACCTTGAAGTGTATACCCTGTAAGATTGTCCATAAACTTTGAATATTGACTGTTATGAGAATAATCTGACCTAAAGTATAAATTCTCTTTTATTTGGCCACTTGCTAATAATATTCTTGTCTCTTTATTAATTGTACTGAAAACAGGATCAAAGCTAGTAAGAAATCCTTGCTTCCTGCATTGCTTTTTTAAATTTCTACAATACATTTCACCAGCTCCATTACTTTCTATTCTGCACTTGTTAGGTCTGTATTTATCTAACATTGCTATAGTCAGAGGTTCTGTCTTTTCAACTGGCTCCTGAGTAAATATGCAATCAACGATATAAATCTTTTTATTTATAATTTCGCCAATAAGCATGCAGTAAAAATCTTCTCCCTTATCAGCTACATCAATAGCTGCTACAACTCCATCTCTCTTCATATTCTTTATATCTGATAATTTAAATCTCTTGAGACTTTCTGTTGAGAATAGCAATCCTTCTGCTGGTTTTGGATTCTGTTGATATAATGATTCAAATACATGAGAATTTTGCTTTTTTATTGCTAGTAACCTTTCAAGGCTATGTTTAGATTCCCATAAAGCTTCTCCCTCTTCTCTTGGATCTTCTTCTGTCGGTGGTCCTATCTTTATAGCAGGAAATACAACAACCTTCCAGTTTTTAGGTTCACGCTTTAATATAGTTCCTGCCAAATCATCCTGGTGCCATCTTGTTAGAGTGATAAGTTGCTGACTATCATTGTGTAAACGAGTTTTAAATACAGTATCATACCAATCCTGTACATTCTGCCTTACTGTTGGGCTCCATGCATCTGCTGCATCTTTGTAAGGGTCATCTATTATTCCTATATCAACTAGCCTACCTGTTAAACCTCCACCAACACCAACAGTTATAAAACTGCCTCTATGATTAACTATTTCAAACTCTTCTGAATTTCTTAACCAGGACCCATCAGTTTTAAAACCTTTGGATGCTAATCTAGTCTTTAAATAAATTTCTTTATATTCATTACTGTCAACTATTCTCTGAACATCCCTATTAAATTTACTGGCAAAGCTATGATTATATGATGCTAATGCAATTCTCAGCTCTGGATTATCCCCTAAAAGTTTAGCTGGCAATCTTCTGCTGCATAATTCAGACTTACCATGTTGAGGAGGCATAAATACCATTAAATTTTTTATTTTACCAACTGAAAAATCATCAAGTGCTTTTGCATATCTTCTATGATGCTCACTTACTTCATAGTTAGGAAATGTCCATTTAGTAAAACTTATCAAATCTTCTGTTGCATGGTCTCTATCTCTTAATCTTAATAATTCTTCTAACTCTAATACTTCACTTTCTGTCAGCATAATATCACCTATTCATTGAGTTTCTTTTTTAATTCTTCTATTCGTCTTTCTCTTTCCTCTGGTGTCATAGTAGTCATATTTACATTAGTTTCCCCACTATGTTCAATCTCTTGTTTATCTTTCCATCCAAAATTATTCTTAAGGGCAAATATAGAAAATGTTACATTGTTTTCACCAGTTAATGCTCTTTCTTCCATAGAAGCTTCAACTATATCTTTTGCTTTTTTTATAGTGGGGAAAAATTCATCTTTCTCTGAATAGTTGTACAATGTTTTTCTATCTATTCCAATCCACAAGGCCAGTCCACTTAATGTATAAGGCTTATTAAGTTGTTCGCACCTCTGCCAATATTCCATTATCTTCTGTTCCAATTCTTCCTGAGAATTAAATACTCTTGGTCTGCCTACTGCTTTTTTCTCATCCAAGTTGATCACTTCCTTTCACACTGATATAAAATATTGCATACAAAGAGGCAATATTAAAGCTTCAATCATATGCAATATTATTTCAATTTCTAATTATCGAACTCCAGTTCTCATCATTGTCGTATTTTACTAATATCTCCATTTGTTTTCTCTAGGTGAATTAGCGTTATATTTTGAATATATAGAATCTCCAATCACTTGAATATTTGAATTTACCCTAGAATCATTATTATTAATTCCTTCAGCTGGAACTGTCATTGAATTTTCTTCATCAATTTGATTATCCTGTATTTCATTATTTTTATTATTTTCTACTATATAAGTAACCAATTCAGTAAGAGTTTTAACTAACTTTGATAATTGATCTGCTAATACTGTTACCTCTTCTGTTTTAGAATCACAATTAAATTTTTTTCTTATTTTCCTACTCATTTTTAATACCTTCCTTTTCTGATTTTAAAACTCTTTATTCATTCTTTGATATTTCTACATACTACACTCAAGCTGACCACCCCTTTCAATGCAAAATAAAAAGCCTTATTACAAGACTTAAATTAATAGAATCCTAAACTATTCAACTTTTAATGCTTCTTCCAACTGTTGTTTAGCCTCTGTTGCTTTCTTTTCCCAGTAACGCTCATTAGATGCTTTTACCTTATCTTTATTTTTTGCTCTCCACTTCTTCATATATGATCTCATGTATTCTTTCCTTAATTCCAGTGCATTTTCTTTCATATTTCATCACCTTTCTTTAAATCTCAATCTACTTAGAATTTTATGTATAAAAAAAGTCAACGGATAAACCACTGACAATTAATACATTATAAAAAATTCTT
>NZ_CAKVKB010000169.1 GCF_934754915.1 uncultured Clostridium sp. | reverse complement strand
ATATATATTCCAATTAACAATGTACAATGGACAATTGACAATGAATAGCCAAATCTTTTCAAGATTTCTTTAATATTATGTAGTTTTATTATTGAAACATATATAATTAATTGACAACTATATTAATCTTTTGATAACTTATTTATGGATACGTATTTTAATAATATAAAAGTATATGTTATAAGATTAATAACAAAGGAGATAATATGGCTACTTTTAATGATTTAAATTTAGATTCAAATATAATAGAAGGCTTAAAAAAACAAGGAATAACAACACCAACTTCAATTCAGGCATCTGCAATAATTCCTGCTATGGAAAATAAAGATGTTATAGGCGAAGCATTTACTGGAAGTGGAAAAACACTTGCTTATCTTCTTCCTATATTCCATAAAATAGATACATCAAAAAGAGAAACGCAGGCTATAGTTCTTGCTCCTACTCACGAGCTTGCTCTTCAAATTGAGGCTCAGATAAAGCTTCTTGCTCAAAATTCAAATACTGCTATTACTTCTCTTTCTGTAATAGGTGACGTAAACATAAACAATCAAATCAAAAAACTTAAAGAAATAAAACCTCACATAATTGTAGGTTCTACTGGAAGAATACTTGATCTTATAAGGAAGAAAAAAATCACTGCACACACAGTAAAAACAATTGTTATAGATGAAGGTGATAACCTGCTTGATCCTAAAAGATCACAGATAACAAAAGATATAATAAAAACTACAATGAGAGACCGTCAGCTTATGGTATTTTCAGCTTCAATAAAACCTGAAACTTTACTTACAGCACAAAGACTCATGAAAGATCCAGTTATAATCAAATCTGAAGAAAAAGCTGAAATGAATCCTAATATTGAGCATATGCTTTTTGTATGTGAAAGAAGAGATAAATTTGAAACTTTAAGAAAGATAATATCTGCGGTAAATCCGAAAAAAGCAATCATATTTGTTAACAGCAATGATGATATTGAAATGACTACAGCAAAACTCAATTTCCACAGCAAAGACTGTTTTGCTATGAGTGGACATATTTCTAAAGAAGACAGAAAGCTTGCTATTGACAGTTTCAGAAATGGTAGGATTAAAATTCTTGTTTCTTCTGACATAACTGCAAGAGGTCTTGATGTTGAGGGAATTACTTATGTATTCCACTTAGATCTTCCTTTAAAACTTAATGAATATCTTCATAGAGCTGGAAGAACTGCACGAGGAAATAATTCTGGTGTGTCTATTGCAATTGCTACTCTTAAACAGCTTAACATAATTAAAAAATATGAAAAAGAATTTAATATCAAATTTGAAGAAAAAGAGGTATTTGGAGGCAAAATTCTAGATAAAGACTCTTCAAGGGATAATTATAATGACAGAAAGCCTAAAAAACGAAGCAATTCTTACAATAACAGAGATGGCAAGTCTAAATTCTTTTAATAACTTAAACAATCTTTTTTATTGCTAAATTTTATTATCTATTAAAAAGCCAGAAGTATCTTGAGAGATACTTCTGGCTTTTTATTGTAAATATATATATGTTTAAATTCTGCATTTATCAAATTATAAAGAAATTCTTTTTCCATATATTTTACTATACATACTTTAATTAAGATTAATCTTCATAAATCATCTCATAATATCTCTGCATTTTTCCTTCAAGTGTTAGCAAATCCACATTTCTTCCTATTCTAAGACTTTCTTTTTGATTTACATATAGAAGAAAAACTGGTACAGAAAAAACATCAAATTTAGCACATATATCAGGATGATTTTCTGAATTTATTTCACCACTCTTTATTTTAGGAAATCTTTTTAATATTTCTTCTACTTTAAATTTTATTGCTTCACATGCACCACAATCCATTCCTGTAAAATAAATTACAGCCATATGACTATTTTTTATTATTTCATTTATTTCCTTTTCTGTATTTAATTTTCTCAAAATAATTTCCTTTCAATTCAGTTAATAATCATATTTTTTCTTTTTTCAAAAATTCCACAATATTCTTCATAAGATGATTCTCATTGCTGCACCCTACTATATCAGCATATTTTTTTGCTCCTTCAGATGCATTTTCAGGACAAACTGCGATTCCACATTTTTTTAACATCTCTACATCATTCATATCATCTCCAGCCGCAATGACTTTATTTTTATCCAAATTAAACAAATCTATTATTTCCTCTAGTGCATTACCCTTAGATGTATTATCTGGCATTATTTCAACAAATATACTACCACTTCTTACAGTTGTTATATCATATTTAAGTTTAAGCTCTTTTTGTATATTATCCATATGTTCCATTTCCCCAATAAGAACTATCTTATTCCACTTCAATTCAAATAGGTTTTCTGGCATTTCATGAATTACATTAAGAAATTTTGTTGCTGGTCTTTCTGAAGTTCCATTATCATTAAATATATAAATATCTACACCGCAATGAATTTCTATTCCAAGATCTTTGTAATTTTCTTTTATTTTATATACAATATTCTTCTTTTCTTCTTCCAAATAATGCACTTTAAGAATTTTTCTTTCCTTTGAATCATATATCATTGCACCGTTATATACAATGAGAGGCATATTTATATTAATATCTTCTAAATACTCTTCTATTGCTTCAAACGCCCTTCCTGTTGCCATTGAAAATCTTCCTCCATTTTCAATAAACAATTTTATAGCTTCCTTGTTTTCATGTGATACTTTCTTCTTGTTGTTTAATAATGTTCCATCCATATCACTGTAAATGACATATCCATCAAATTTGCTTGTCATATGTATCTCCCCCTCACTTCTATATTAAATTATTCTTAATAAAAATGCCACTATTTATTATACTGTCACATAAAACAAATTACATAAAATAAAAAATATTACTTTATTAAATAAAACTCTGAAGGTTCTGCTTTTTAACTTCAGAGTTTTTTATACTTTTAATTCTCTTATACTTTTAATATTTCATTTGTATTTTTTATTTCAACATAAATCCTATATATAACTCACTCAAACTGCTTACTATAAAATAAGTTCCAATTACATATGGTACTGAAATAAAACTTACAATTGGATTTAAAAGTATTACCAATCCCAATAGTATTATTACTGCAGAATAAATTATACTAAATTTGTTCTCCATATCATTTTTTATTCCATCAATTAATATATAAATTCCTCTTACAACAGACCAAGCTCCATAAAATGCTACTATTAATGTTACACTTTCTGCTGGCATTGCAATAAGTCCTATTCCTAAAATTATATCTATTACACTCATTATAATATTTTTTCTATCTCTTATTAAATATAATATTCCAATACTTATAAGAATAAGACCTGTAACATTAGTGAGAACAATCAATGAATCCACAGGATTGAAAATAAATAATATACCTAATACTCCAAACAATATCCCTTCTATAACAAATATTTTTTCCAATAAATTATTCATAAAATCCCTCCATAGATATTTATGATATTTTTATCCATAAACTTATTAATAATATTTCCTATAAACAGATTATTTATTCATGAATAATTTTTTATCTATTAAAAATATTCAATTAATATCTTTAGACAAAACATATCTTTTTCCTTGCTTTATATACACTGATTCTTCCACTTTCCGCTTTTATATCTCATTACTGATATTATTGATGCACATAACCATCCTAATGGAACTGCCCACCATATAGCACTTTGTCCAATAATAAATGCAAGTATATACGCAAAACATACCCTTGTAGATAAATTGCTTATGGTACTTGCCAAAAAATATTTCATATCTCCGCTTCCCCTTAAAACACCATTAGTTGTCACCATAAGTCCCATAAAAAAGTAAAAAGAAGAAACAGTTCTTAAATATTCTGTTCCAACACAAATTACATCAGAATTGAACGATGAATCAACAAACACTCCTACAATCTGATGGCCAAATAAAAATATTAAAATTCCAACTAAAACACAAAATATTCCAATCATGATAAGTCCACTTTTATACCCTTTACTTACCCTCTCTACCTTTCTTCCTCCTATATTCTGACTTGTAAATGTTGAAACAGCATTACTCATATTAGCCATTGGGAGAATTATTATTGAATCAATCTTGGCTGCTGCTGCATAGCCTGCAATTACAATAGATCCAAAAGAGTTCACAAGTGCTTGAACAAATAAATTTCCAACTGAAACTATTGACTGTTGAAGTATTGATGGGACTGCTATCTTAGATATTTTTTTCAATATATTTACATCAAAGATTTTTTCTATAGGTTCAGATTTCAGTTCTTTTAAAGATTTAAATAAAAAACATATACATAAAATTGATGAAAATGCCTGTGATATAAAAGTTGCATAAGCAGCTCCTTTAACTCCAAGATTAAATTTCACTATAAATACAATGTCTAGAACTACATTAAAAAATGTAGATACAATTAAAAATTCAAGTGGAATCTTTGAATTTCCAAATGCATTGAATGATGAAGAACCAATATTGTAAATAAACATAAACACAACTCCCCAAAAATAAATCCTCATATAATCACTAGAATCACTAAATATATTTTCTGGTGTATTCATAAGATTTAAAATTTCATCAGTAAAAATAATTCCTAAAAAAAATAATATCCCACTAAAAATCAAAGTAAATATTAGTGCTGTATAAATTGAAATCTTTACTTCCTTCATACGTTTTCCACCAAAATACTGGGCTATAACAACTCCGCATCCTATTCCTGTTCCATTTGCTATAGTTATTAAAAAGAAAGTTATAGGATAAGATGCTCCTACTGCTGCAAGGGAATCCGCTCCAAGATAATTTCCTACAATAACAGAGTCCACTATGTTATATAATTGTTGAAGCATATTTCCAAAAAACATTGGAAATGCAAAATAAAATAATATCTTTGAAGGATTCCCCTTTGTCATGTCTTTATTCATGAAAATTCATTCCTTAAATTTTGTTGTTCTTTACACCTTTAACAATGTACAATTTAAAAATGAATGATAAAATCTTTATTAAATTTTTTTAATATACTTACATGTATCAGATACATTCTAATCTTGCAACATATATTTAAAATAAATTTTCTATAATTACTTTTCATATCCAAAAAATAAGAACATATATTACAGTGTAAAGTCTTCAATGTAATATATGTTCTATTTATATATGATGTACATTTCTTATTCATATATTTGCATTTGCTATAAATCCCAGTTGATAATTGACAATGAATTATAAAATCTTTATAAGATTTCTTCAATATGTTTACATGTATCATATAAATTCAAAAACTAATTATCTATATTTTAATCTTAAATTCATCAATTTCATATTAGAAACCTAAATTTAAATATTTTCTATAATTTTTATGAGTGTATTATTATTTTCCCTTATATGATCACATATATTGAAATTATTTAATTTAATAATCTCATTGTTGTCCAAACAAATAGCTTTTAATTCATCAATTTCATGATTAACCCACTTTTTATATTCTTCAAATGAAACTTTCACCATATTTTCAACTTCATCCCCACAATCAAATTTATCACTAAATACCTCAAGAACATAAAGCTGACATATCTCATCATCAAGTATATCGTCATGATCTTTTCTTTCAAATTTTATTCCACAATTTATAAGTTTATTCTCATCAACATAAATTCCTACTTCCTCAATAAGCTCACGAACCATAGAAGTCTCTGTCTTTTCTCCACTATCTATGTGACCTGCACAGGCAATGTCATAAAGACCTGGATAATTGCTTTTTTTAAATGATCTCTGTTGAAAATACACATATTTATTCATGTCTTCTTTTCTTACTATATAGCATTGTACTACTTTATGTTTTAATCCATATTTATGAACATCTTTTCGTGATTTTATACCTATAATATTTAAGTTTTCATCATAAACATCAAGCATCTCTTCTGATGAAAAAACCTTTTCTATATCTACTCCATTTGCTTTATTGTCTTCATCAAACATTATATTTATTTTCCTGCTACTTAAAATGTAATCAAATATAAACATTTTAAGAATATTACTGTTTCAATGTATCTGCTTTTGCTATTAA
>NZ_CAKVKB010000168.1 GCF_934754915.1 uncultured Clostridium sp. | reverse complement strand
TTTAAAAAAGGTACCAAAACAAAAAAAGTAATGTGTACTATATAATGACAATAAAGGAAATTTGACATATTAGTTAAAATAATCACACAATAAGATATGTTTGTCTTTACATAATAAGACAAGCATGATATAATTTGTTTTGATTAGTAAATTTAGGAGGGAAAGAAAAATTATGTTTAACAGATCAACAAAATTAACTGCATTATTAGTTGCTGCTGCATCAGTTGCATCAATGACTCCAGTAATGGCAGTAGAAAAATTAAACCAAAAAGATGGTACAGTAAAAAATGCTGTAGCTTATGACGAGGGAAAATATGCTTATTATGGTTACAGAAGTGAAGATGATGACGAAACATTCATCTATTATAATAGTGGTTCAGGAAAAGACAAAAAAATGGACGACGATTTAGAAAATTATGAAATCAAAGATGCTAAGACTTCAAAGTATGGTACTAAATATGTATATGCTACTGAAGATGGTAACAATGATGAATATTTAATAGACATATCAACTGGTAAAGTAGTTGATGATGAAACTGCTGAAAGCAAACAAGAAGCTGCAACTGGTAAATTAGTATCAGCTTTAAAGAAGGTTGAAAGATACAACCAAACTTCAGACAGTGCTCATACTATTAGAATAGATGATGTAGATACAGTAAGATTATTCCAAAATCAATTTGGAGATGTTTGGTATCAATATGTTACAACTGGAAATGGAGCTTCAATAGATAAAGATGCTAATACATTAAATGGAGCTAATGCTGATGGTGCAGTAGCTACAACTGCTGGAGCTATATCAGTTGATAATAATGGAACAGCAGATGCTGGATATTTCGGTGAAACAGGAATTTATACTGGATTCTTTGATGAAAACGGAAAATATGTTGATGCTTCATATACAGCAAACTTAAAAATTTACAATGCTAAACAAAACAAAGCTGTAAAAATTGAAAAATACAATAAATTATACAAAGATCAAGGTATAAAAGCTAGATTAAAAGCTCTTAAACCATTAGCTCAAGATAAAGACAATATATATGCTTTAGCTACTGTAGATGTAGAATACTATAATGCTGATTATAGCGAAGTAGCACAAACAGTAACTCAATACTTTGTTCAAAAGATTTCAAAATCTAGAGAAAAGAGCACAGGTGCAGATGATGCATATTTACCAAAGGATGTAGTTTCTTATCAAGTTGATAATAAAGCAAATCCATTCTTTGAAGATTCTGATGATAGCAGAAAAATAGCAACTATCTTAGCAGGAACTGAAGACGGAAGTGTTTCAGATGCTGAAGAAGGAAGAGAATTATACGCAGTTAAAGGTGATTACTTATATGTATCATATTTAACATCTTCAGATAAAGTACATGTTTACAAATTAAAATTAGGAACTAAAAAATTAGATGTTGTAAATGATGATGTTACAGATCTTGTAGATACAACAAAATTTGCTTCAAATAAGATTGGTGTAGATATCGATGTTAATATCGTAACATTAAAAGAAGATGGCGATCATGATGCAGAAGGTGGAATGAAAGCTGTATCTGTTGATACAGAAGGAAATACTTGGGTAATCCACAAAGGTAAAATCGCTATGTTCGATGATACTGAATTCAAAGATCAATATTCTACAGATAGATCATACAATGCTTTAGACGTATATGATAAAAACTCATTAATCGCTTGGGATTATGATTCTGATTCTTACACAACTGTACAAGAAGGTAAGAAACAAACAGTTGATGATGCACAAGTTATTGATCCATCATTAGTTAATGGAGGAGATAACAATAATACAACTGTTAAAACTGGTTGGGTACAAGAAACTGATGGAACTTGGTCTCTTTACGATGCAACAGGAGCTAAGACAGTAGGTTGGGCTAATGTAAGCGGTACTTGGTACTACATGAATGCAGCTGGTGCTATGCAAACTGGTTGGGTGCAAGATGGTGGTAAATGGTACTACTTAAACCCAGTTTCAGATGGAACTAAGGGAGCTATGAAGACTGGATGGATCTATGATAATGGTACTTGGTACTACTTAGAATCATCAGGAGCTATGGCTGCTAGCAAGTGGATACAAGACAATGGTACTTGGTACTACTTAAAGGCATCAGGAGCTATGGCTGCAAGCGAATATGTTGATGGTTACTATGTAAATGCTTCAGGTGCTTGGGTTTAATAGATTTTAATTCACAAGTTTCTGTGATTTGATGAAAGACGGAGCGAAAGCTCCGTCTTTTTCTTTAATATTGTTTTTACATATATAATTTGAGGAGGGGTATTTTTGAGTAAAAAATTGAAAAGAGCAATATCATTATTAATGATATTGAATAGTTTTTTGTCAATAGAATTATTTGAAAGTTTTAATTTAGTAAAACCAGTATATGCATCATCATCCTTTGATTCAGATTATGCTCTTTTGGATTCTTTGAAAACAGATGAAGGGAGTCTTAGCTTTTCAAGTAAGAGAAGTACTGTAACAGGAAAAGTTAAATCTAATATTGATAAAGTTGAAATAACAGCAAAAGCTAAAGATAGTAGCTATAAAATAACTATCGATGAAAGTGAAAGCGACACAGGAAGTTGCAATGCTACATTGGATTTAAAAAAAGGAAGTAGTAATAAATTTAAAATTAAAGTACAAGATCCTAATGGAGAAAAATCTACTAGTATTTATTATGTGACTATTACAAGAGGCAATTCTTCATCATCAAGCAGTAGTCGCAGCCATTCTTCTTCTGGTGATGATTTATATCTTGATAATCTTACATTAAGTGAAGGAAATATTAATTTTTCGGAGGATGATTTTAATTATAATGTTCATTTGAGTGAAGATGTATCATCAATAACAATAAAAGCTAAACCTGAAGATGATGATTATACTGTTACAATTAATGGATATGTTGTTGATGATGATGATAATTACAAAGTTAATATTAAGTTAGAAAAGGGAGTAAATTATATTCCAATAAAACTGAAAGATGATGATGGAGATTCGTCTACATATAATCTTTATGTGTATAGAGGCGATGAATCTGATGTACAAATTGGGAAAATTGACAATAAGCAAGATGACATATATTTAGATAACTTAATTATAGAAGATTACTCTAAGGGATTACAATTTAAACCTAAAGTAACCTATTATGAAGTTAATTTAGATAATGATTGGGATAGTATTATACTTAAAGCTGAACCAGAAGATGATGATTATACTGTAAGAATAAATGATGATAAAGTTAAAGAAGAATCAAAATATAGAAAAAGAGTATACTTGAATGAAGGTAGAAATGAAATAAAAATAAGAGTTGACGACAAAGAAGATGGAGATTCATATAAGGATTATGATAAAAGGACATATACTCTTGTTGTAAACAGAGCATATTCAAACAATTCTCAATTATCAGATGAATTAACTGATGAAAACAAAGAACAGCAGACTAACAATAGCATTGATTATTCTCATAACAATAATAGTGATAATAATAATGAAACTAATGAAATAACTGCTGATAATTCATCAAATAATACAGTTAAAAATAATACAAAACCAAACCAATGGATAAAAAATGAATATGGCCAATGGATGTATAATGATACTATTGGAAATCCTATAAAAAGTAAGTGGTTCTTAGATACAAATACAAACAAATGGTATAAATTTAATTCAGAAGGTATTTTATGCACAGGGTTCCAATATGAAAATAATAAAACATACTATTTGAATGAAGACGGCTCAATGGCTGTAGGCTGGAAGCAGATAGGTGGAAACTGGTATTATTTCACAAGTGATGGCAACATGGTATCCAATAAATGGTTCCAAGACAGTTCTTCTGGAAAATGGTATTACTTCTATGCTGGAGGAGTTATGGCTACTAATGTAAGAATTGGCGGTTATACTATTGGTGCTGATGGAGCAATGATATAAGAGAATAATTAAGTTGAAAGCTGGAATTGGTATCTTTCTGATTCTAGCTTTTATTTTTTATGGAGAATATTTTTATGTGTGTATTTATGTTTTTAAATTTATGCTTATATATTAATTTATATTTAAAATTGATTAATCATTCACAAGTAAAATTGCTCTGTCTACAGAAAATTTATTCTCTAAATATTTGAAGAAGAGATTAGGAGGGGTAATTTTAATGAAATAGTACCGAAATAAAGTGAAAAAAATGTATAATATAGCGACAAAAGAATTAATGTTGATTTGAATAAGCATAAAATAAAAAGCTATAATTGGTTTTTATGTCAATTATAGCTTTTTATTTTTTTATAAAAATTATTTAATTTAAAAAGTACCAAAATTAAATTTAAATCTTGTATAATATAGTGAAAATGAGGAAATAAATTTTTATTTTGTATATATATTGGATAAAAATAAAAAACAAGGATAAAAGTAATAATTATGATGAATAAGATAAAATGATATCATTGAATTGCGGCTGCTTTTTAAAACAAAATAAATATTATAAAAAAATGTGATAAGTAAAATAATTTAAATAATTATGAATGAATGATAAAAAACAAAATGATAAAATTTCAAATAAAGAAATTAAGAAATTAATGAAAGAAATCAAATAAGATTTCGAAAATAATTGTCAATCGTCCATTGTCAATTGTAAAGATCTTGGGAGGAAAAAATTATGATTAATAGAGGAACAAAATTAACAGCATTTTTACTAGCAGCTGCATCAGTAACATCAATGGCAGCTTCAATGACACCAGCAATGGCGTTAGAAAAGTTAGGAAATAGAGAAGGGACAATTAAAGAAGCTATAGCTTTTGAAAATGGAAAATATGTTTATGAAGGTTATAGAACTGATGATGATGACACAGGAATATGGTACAACAAAGGAACTAATAAAGATTCTTTCATTGAAGATTTAGAAGAATATGAGATAAAATCAAAATTTGGAACTAAATATGCTTATGTTACTGAAGATGGAAATAGTGATGATTATTTAGTAGATTTATCAACTGGTAAAGTTGCAGATGATGAAAGTGCTGAAGAAAAGAAAAATACAGCTGAATCAAAATTGATTTCAGGATTGAAGAAAGCTGAAAGATATAATGGTATTTCAGATGATGCAAATAAAATTGATTCAAAATATGTTGATACACTTAAATTATTTAATGAACAATTTGGAGAAGTATGGTATCAATATGTTGCAACAACAGAATCAAGTGTCTTAAATAAACTTGATTCAGAAAAAACTGCCACAACAACTGGAACAGCAGTGAATTTTGGAGAAAGTGCATTTACTGGTTTTGTAAATGAAAGTGGTAAATATATAGATACTTCATATAGAGCTAACTTATATGTATATAATGCAAGAAAAGGTAAAGCAACTTCAATAGAAAAATACGGAAAAGTATATAGAGATGAAGCTTTAAAATTAAATTTAAAAGAAATGAAAGCACTAGCTCAAGACAAGGATAATATATATGCATTAACAACTGTAGAAGTTGTATATTATGGAACAGATGCAAATGGAAATTATGTTTTTGATGATAATGCTTCAACTACAAAGAAAACAGAACAAAAATTTGTCCAAAAAATTTCTAAATCTCAAGGAGATAAAGAAGATGGAGCATATACACCTAAGAATATAGAAAGTTATCAATTAGATAATGGAATGTTTGAAGATGCAGATGACAGCAGCTATGATGCATATAATACAGTATTTGAAAATGGAGCTAAGTTTGCTGTAAAAGATGGTTATTTATATGTAACTTACGAAAGTAAAAGTGATCAGATAACTACAGCTAAATTAAAATTAGGAAAAGCTAAGTTGGATGTTCAAAAAGATGAAATAAAAGGAAATAAATATAAAGATATTGATACAAGAATAGTTATGCAGGTAGAAGATGATGATACTGATGCTTATGATTTTTCAATAGATGTTGATGGAAACACTTGGGCAATTTACAAAGGTAAAATCAAGATGTTTGATGGAAAAGAATTTAAGGATATGTATGCATGTGACAGATCATTTGATCAGATAGATGTATATGATAAAAATTCCTTAGTTGCCTGGGATAAAGATTCAGATGCTTATACAACTGTACAGGAAGGTAAAAATCAGACAGTTGATGATGCAACTGAAATAGATCCAGACCTTGGAAAAAATGA
>NZ_CAKVKB010000167.1 GCF_934754915.1 uncultured Clostridium sp. | reverse complement strand
TAAAAGTCGCATATATTTATAATTAGTATAAATATATAAAATTCACTCATATTAATTAATTTTCTGCTTTTATTCTTTTACATAAAAAATAAGGCTGAAAATTAAAATCCCCATTCAGCCTTACTTAAATATTACCTAAATTACTTAAATTTAATTCATAAAAAAATCATGATAAAATTGTATACAATTTCTCCTATTTGTTTTTTATTAATCTAATTCATCATCATTTATAAAATTATTTTCAAAGTCCGTGTTTTCTTCTTCATCCTGGCCAAATAAATCCAGTGAAGGCAGTTCTTTTAAATCCCTCAAATCAAATTGTCTTAAAAATTCATCTGTAGTTCCATATAATATCGGTCTTCCTGGCACTTCAAGTCTTCCAACTTCTTTTATTAAATCTCTCTCAATAAGCCTTTGAATAGCACTTTCAGATTTTACTCCTCTTATTTCATCTATATCAATTCTTGTTATAGGCTGCTTATATGCAATTATTGCAAGACTTTCTATTGATGCCTGTGACAATGACTGTCTCTTATTCTTTTTTAAAAGCTTCTGCACATATTCTGCATTTTCACCTTTTGTAACAAGCTGATACTTTCCCTTAATACTTATAAGCTTTATTCCTCTTGTCTGAACTTTTTCATAAGCTTCTGTCATTTCTGCAATTATAATTTCAATAGTCTTAGGTTTTTCCTCCAAATGATTGGAAAGTTCATAAAGACTTAAAGGTTCTCCACTTGCAAAAAGCAGTGCCTCTATTGCTGATTTCAATTCTGCTTTTCTTGCATCATCCATGAAAGGAATCTGTAGTCCCTTAATTTTCTTCAATGTCATTGCTCCTTTCAATAATTATCTTCGTAAAGTTCCCATTCTGATATACCTTTATCATTTTCTGCTTTATCATTTCAAGAAGTGCTAAAAAAGTTACGATAGTTTCAAGCTTGCACTCACTTGTATCAACCAGATCTTCAAAATAATTGATTTTTTCATTTTTCATTCTGCTTATTATATAATCCACTTTATCTTCAATCTTATATTTATCTACATAAATCTTTTTCTGAATTATGTTTCCTTTATTCTGCCTGTTATTATATATTTCAAGAAGATTGTTAAATATACTATATAACTGAAGCAAATTCAAGTTTTTCAATATATCTTCCTGCTGATTTTGTTCCTTAATTTCTTCAATTACTTCAGCTTTCTTTCCATAAACTTCTCCAGAATTTACATATCGATTTTTAAAGAAATCAGATACTCCTTTAATCTTCTTATATATAATGAGTTTTTCTAAAAGATTCTTTTCAACATCTTCTTCATCTTCCTCTTCTTTTTTAGGCTTAGGCAGAAGATATTTTGATTTTATCTCTATCAGAGTAGCTGCAACTACTATAAATTCAGATGTTATCTCTAAATCCATCTTCTTCATTTCATTAAGATAATTAAGATATTGATTGGTAATCTCATATATTTTTACATTATATATACTCATTTGATTTTTTCGTATTAAATGCAGCAATAAATCAAAGGGGCCTTCAAAATCATTAATTTTAATTTTTGGAAGTTCCATTTACCCACCTCTGTCTTTTTATTCTATAAATTCTAATCATTAAAGCTCCTTTTTATCTGCTTAAATTCTTATGAACATACATCTAACCCATAATAACATATATATAATAACAATTTAAACTCTTTAATACAAGAAATGTTATACAAAAATTATATCTATCACATCTTGAAGATTCTATTTTCCTGCTACTTCTACATTTTTAAACTTTATATATTTAGGGATAACACTTCCCATATCATTTACAGTTTCTTTAGAAAGCAGCATATCATTTTCCACATCCTTGACATTTACAGTTATTGAACCTCCTGTAAGAGGTATTATCTTATCTCCTTGTTTCAAAAGTGCAAGTCTTATTTCTCCAAAACAGTCTCCTGTAATTTCATCCATCTGGAAATCTGAAAATCTCAATATTTTTAAATTTCCATC
This sequence comes from uncultured Clostridium sp., assembly GCF_934754915.1. Taxonomy (GTDB): domain Bacteria; phylum Bacillota; class Clostridia; order Clostridiales; family Clostridiaceae; genus Clostridium. Next base: position 4,168 of record NZ_CAKVKB010000167.1, on the reverse strand, counting down.
CTGAAACATCTCCTGCCCTGAAACACTTCCACCTTTTATAACTGCGCCATCAAAATCACCTACAGGCTTTAATCCAAGATACTGTGAAAAGTTATATGGACCATATATATTCTTTAATACACCATCGTCTATAAGACTAATATTATTAAGTACAATTCCTTCGCTGCTGAATGGGACACTTGATTTCAACTCAATATTCAACTTATCTCCTTTTACAGCCTTATCTCCCTGAACACTATCTCCCTTTTTAAACTTGGAATATTTCTGATAAATCATCTCACTTCTTGAATTTGAAAGATAATATTTGAAAAATTCATGAACACTTGATTCACTTAAAATAACATCATACTTTCCAGTTAAAGGTGCATCTGTGCTCTTGTCCCTGTAATCAGCATTCATAATTGCTTCTTTTCCCTTTAACGCCAGCTCTTCTTCGTTTAAATCATCATATGAAAACATATTGAATATTTCAACATCAGAATTTTCAACCCATTGAGTAACAAATTCACCTTCTATGCTGTATTTTTCATATGAGGCATCAACATTATTTGAAGTCACAATTCTTCTGTCAGTCTTTGAAACAAAGATTTCACTTGAATTAATCCATCCCTTTTCAAAATTATCGTATTTATAAAGAGCATCTCTTACCTTATAAGCTGTTTCTTCCAGTGTGTTTTGTGAAATGCTGCTGTTATCATAAACCTTGTCACCATTGTATCCTTCAGGAAGGGTATAAAACTTATTCTTTACATATCCAGCTGCATAATATGCATCACTCAACACTTCCTTTATTTCCTCTTCATCCATTGAAGGATATATTTTTACCTTCGAATTTCCTTTTAAATCATTGCCGTTATCCTTAAATACAGTAACAGTATAATCAGTTATATGTTTCTTTCTGTTCATGTCAATATCTTTCTTTATAAGATATAACTCAACAGATTCCTTCTTACTTTCATTTATTATATATTCATCTATCTTAATTTCCTTTAATACCTTTAAAATCAATTCAATCATAATCATTATTCTCCTTGCATCAATATTTCTATCCTAAACGTACTCTGCATTTAATATAAGGTCCTCCACAGGATACTTTTACAAATTCCTTATATCCTTTTCCACAGTATCCTGAACCAAAGCTTTCAAAGTCATCAGAAATCATTGATATTGATTTTAGAAGGTCTGGAACATATCCTGTCATTATTATTGGTGAAAATACTCTTCCTGTAAACTTTCCATCTTTGATTTCTTTTCCAATGCTGGCTATACACTGTATTCCCCAGTTCTTAGGATCTTCCATTCCACTTTGAGAATCATCTATTAAAAATCCATATTTTATTGAAGAAATCATTTCATCAAGCTTTGAAGTTCCTTTTTCAATAAATGTATTGGTCATTCTTGTATATGCTTTTCTATCAAAGCTTTCTCTTCTTCCATTTCCAGTGAATTCATTATTTAATGATAATGCTGTAAGTTCATCATTTATTCCACTTTTCAAAATTCCGTTCTTAATTATTGTAGTATCCTTTCCTATTACCCCTTCATCATCAAAAAGATAAGTTCCACACTGACTTTGTGTACATGATCCATCTCTCATTGTAACTATAGGTGATGCAACTTCCTTTCCAATATAGTCTTTTGATTTTGCTCTATCCTTTAAAAACATGTCCATCTCAACCCCATGGCCAAATGCTTCATGTGCAATAAGTCCTGTAATATCTGGTGCACATATGACGTCATATTCTCCTGGTACTATCTTTTGAGAATCCAGTAGTGAAATTGTCTTTTCAATAAGTTCATCACATTTTTCTTCTGTCATTTCATCTAACAGTTCTGCGCCCTTTAATCCCGAAAATGTCTTGAATAACACTTTATTTCCATTTTCATTTGCAGCTACACAGATAAAATATCCTTCACTCCACATAAAATTCTGTTCAATATCTTTATTTTCTGATAAAAATAACTTTTGCACATTTAAATAATTATATCTGGTTCTAAAATCAACAATTTCCTTTTTTCCAGCATTGAAAGCATATTCCTTTAAATGTACAAGTTTATTTATTATTTCCTCATCACCACATAAAACAGGATCCTTTTTTACTTCAAATCCTTTTTTCTTATTGATTTTTTCTTCTTTTAAAACTTCATATTTCCTTACATTAAAATCTTTGCATGTTGATTCTGCACATATTCTTATCTCTTCAAGTATTTCATTAATCTTATCTTTTTCAATATCATTAAAAGCATACTCAGAGTAATTTCTGCCATTGTAAATTCTTACTACAAATCCTCTCTCAGAAAATGGATTATTTGCAACAGATGTATCTGTCTTTGAAACCATGTATCCTTTTCCTTTACAGTCAGTGGCCAATATTGATGCATATTTATATTCATTTAACAATTCTTTTAACAATTCTTTTAATATTGGTTTTATCTTCTTTAAATATCTGCTTTCTTTAAGATTCATTATTTATTACCTCCAGACTCAGTTTTCTACTAATTCCATTTTCTATTATACAATTAATATTTTCTTCAATCAAAATTATTAAAAGTCAGTAAATTAAACTCCTTAAAATAAAAACTTCCATTTTTTCCTAACGTCATATTCCAATTAATAATGTACAATAGGCAATAAAATGTGAAACGTTTTCATTTTTTAATTATTATATAGTTTTATTCTTTAAAAATGTATATTAATAAAGAATCTGCTGAAAATTTTTACTCAATCAGCAGACTCTTTAAACAGTTTATTTTTTAACTTGCTTTATTTTCAGATTCTTTCTCTTCACATTTGTCAAATAAATGTGTTATTTTATATTTTGCAGTACTGAAAATATTGCCTTTCTTTATATTTCTATCACAGTAAATCGAAACTTCACCTATTTTTTCATTGTTCAAATAAACCTCACATTTACCTACAACATCGCCTTCTTTGTATTCCTTTTGAAGTTCATCAATTACAACCTTTTTTTCAATTTCATCTTTACATCCTTTTGGAAATACTGCTGTCAGATCATCCTGTGATTTTGCTATAAAATATCTGTCTGTATTTTCGCCCATATATACTTTATCTACTTCATCATCTTTTGCAAGTACTTTCTTGCCTTCATATTTTGAGAAACCATAATTTAAAAGTATAGATGCATCTCTATTTCTTATCTTATATGTTGGAGCTCCCATTATTACAGAAAGCATACGTACATTATTTCTTATTGCAGTAGCACTTATACAGTACTTTGCTTCATTTGTGAAACCAGTTTTTAATCCATCACAGCCATCAAAAAATCTTACAAGTTTATTGTGGTTTACAAGTTCTATAGGTGCTTTTCTTCCTTCACTTACTGTATCCATATAAGTTCCTGTATATTTCAATACCTTTGGATGCTTTAAAAGCTCTCTTGACATTAATGCTATATCATTTGCTGTTGATAAATGTCCATCTGCTGGAAGTCCATTGCAATTTTTAAATGTTGTATTTTTCATGCCAAGCTCTTCTGCTCTTTTATTCATCATTACAACAAAATCACTTTCTGTACCTCCTAAATATTCTGCAAGGGCAACTGCTGCATCATTTCCAGATGCTATTGCAACACCTTTTAAAAGTTCTTCAACTGTCCTTATTTCACCAGTATCAAGAAGCATTGTACTTCCGCCCATTTTTTTTGCATTTTCACTGCACGTAACTTTATCATCTAAAGATATCTTTCCACTATCTACAGCTTCCATTGTAAGAAGCATTGTCATTATCTTTGTTACAGATGCTGGAGCAAATTTCTCATCAGCATTTTTTTCATATATTATCTTTCCAGTACATGGTTCCATCAATAATGCTGATCTTGCTTCTATTTCATTTCCTTCTTTTTTTGAATTATCATCTGTTTTTTCAGATTTTGAACTATCCTTGCATTCATCTTTTTCCTTCTTTTTAGTTTCATTTATCTTTTGTTTGCTGCTTTCGTCATCCTTAATCTTTTCCTTATCTTTTGACTTAATTTCCTGCTTTGACTTATCCATAGTCATAATTGGACTGCTGCCTATTGCAGATGATTTAATTGGAATCAACAGAAAAGTACAGATAAATAACAGCGTCATAGAAATTATTCTCTTTAGTTTTCCTTTAAAACTTCTTTTCATAAGTTATTTCCTCCCTTCAGCATTAGTGTTACCA
>NZ_CAKVKB010000166.1 GCF_934754915.1 uncultured Clostridium sp. | reverse complement strand
ACTTAATTTCTATGGCTGTACCTTTATCTTCTTTTTTAGCTTCTTTAGGGAGTTCTACCTTTAACACACCATTTTCAAATTTCGCATTAATTTTATCGGCTTCAATATTATCAAAATAAAATGATCTTGTTAATTCTCCATAAGTCTTTTCTTTCCTTACATAATTATTTTTCTTTTCATCACAATCTTCAGATCTCTTTGCTGAAATAACAAGATATTTATTATTATAATTTACACTTATATCCTTCTTATCTACTCCTGGAAGATCAGCACTTACTAAGTATTCTTTATCTGTTTCTTTAATATCTGTCTTAAATTTATTCATTTCATTATTTATTTCAACAGGAGTATAAAAGTCACTGTTAAAGAAGTCATCAAATAAGTCTCCTACATAACCACCTTTATTATTTGAATTATTAGTTTTAAATGGTATTATTCCAAACATATAAAATCCTCCTTTAAGCTTGTAACTAGAACAAGTCGCTAAAAATTATCCAATTTATTTTTTAATTATAAATTATTCTATGAAAATTCCTGAACTGCTGTTTTTTGTTTTACATTCCTTAGGCAATATTACCATGAGCTCTCCATTTTCAAACTTTGCTCTTATGCCTTCTTTCTTTACATTATCAAGATAAAATGATCTTGTTAATTCTCCATAGCTTCTTTCTTTTTGAATGTAGCTATCTTTGCTGTTATCATGACATTCTGATCTCTTTGCCCTGATTGTAAGATTATTATTATTATAATCAAGGCTTATATCATCCTTATTTACTCCTGGAAGTTCTGCACTTACAAGGTATTCATTTTCAGTTTCCCTGACATCTGCATTAAATTTGCTCATATCAAAGTTCATTCCCATTGGTGTTAAAAAATCATCATTAAAGAAATCGCTCATGAAATCTGCTAAACTTACTCCTCTTACATTTGTATCAGTTTTAAAAGGTATTAATCCAAACATACAAACGACCTCCTTTGATATTCTGACTTCTATTTTTGTTTATAAAGATTGAATTAATTTATATCTTCCAAACCAAGTTCATCAATCAGTGATTCTTATTTTTAACCACCTCTTAAATCCCTCTCCTTATCTTTTGTACAAGTACATTATAAAATCAAGGTCAAAGAAAGTCAAAGTTAAACCAAGTAAGTTCTTTTATAAATATAATTTTGAAAATTCACTATATTAAAATATCTCACTAATACTACTTATTTCTTTAATTTTCTTGTATTTTCTATCATAATTATATACTCCTTATTTAAATTCCCTATTCTTCCAATGGTTTCAGCATATTATCAATTAAATCAACAGCTTTTAAAAATCTTTCTTCATAGCTTCCACTAATAACATGATACTTAAATCCTGATTCAGTATAAATTTTTCTTATTTTATCACTGTACATTTTCCTTTCATTTTTAATTTCTTCATTACGTGTTCCATCCTGTACAAATTCAACATCAGGTGTTAAAAATAATATAAGGTCATAGTCATTTATCTTTGCAATTGCATCTGCAAGAACAGCATTTTTTTCTATTCCATCATCTTTTAAAAATTCCATATAAAATTTAGTTATAAGACAATCTGTATCAATAAAAAGAAGTTTATTGCTGCTTTCTTTTAATTTTAACTCTTTATCTTTATGCTCAAGAAGTATTTTCACATAATCTTCTTTAAGCATCATTTTATCAGTTCCAGAAAGTTCTGATAATTCACGTCCAACTTCTTCAAGAAAATTTGTATTATAATATTTAGCAAGATTTATTGTTAAAGTGGATTTTCCTGTACTTTCACCACCAATTAATAATACCTTTTTTACAAAGTATGGTCTCACTTCTAAAGGCAGCCAGTCCCAGTGTCCATAAACATCGTTACGTATTGCTGTTGAACTTATATACTTGTCCCTTTCAAAGACGATAAATTCACTATCAGGATAACATTTATTCCAAAAACTGTTTTCATCATAGTCACTTCCACAAAACACAGCATCAATATGTTTGCCTATCATTTCTTTTACTTTTCTGCAGTCATCATCCCATAAATCTTCAGTATAATCTGCCTTGCTTTCTGTTTTATCTTCCAAAATTAAAATTTTAACATTGCTTAAATGTTTTGTTATCCTGTAAATCCATCTGTATTTGACCCTTATATCTATCGTTTCATACTTTTCTGCCTGAGATATTACAATATACAGTTCCCTGCACATAGTTGCTGCCTTTATAATACATTCAACATGTTTAATATGAAGAGGGTTAAATGCTCCTCCATACATTCCTACATCATACATAATAATTCCTCCCATAAAATTGTTTAATTTCTTGATATGTGAGATTAAATAACATTTGAATTTTATCTCATGAATATAAAAAATATATGTTACAAGATTAAAATCGAACCTAAAATTTATTTGATACATGTAAAAACGTCCAATAAATCTTGCAAAAATTTCATTTCTTAATTACCAATTATAATATACAAATCTTATAAATTATCATATTTGTTTCCTGTGATACTTTGATTTGTACTTTCTTTGTACCATTTTATAAACATAATAATTGCATTAACAAAGTAAACACTCCACATAAGTAATGTTGCCACACTTTCTCCTTCATTAAAGAAAGCCATAATCCACATAAATATTGAAACCCCGTCTACTATAATCCAGATAATCCATTGCTCCATATATCTCTTCATTAATAATACCTGCGCTACAATTGACAAAACTGTACTCATGCTGTCAACATAAGGAAGGGAATCATCTGTATAATGACCTAAAAAATATCCATATACAATTATTCCCAAAACGCTTATAATTCCTATTATAATCTCCATTTTTAAGCTGAGCTTCTGTTTAATAACTTCACCACTTTCACTATTCATATGCTTTTTCCACATAAACCAGCCTATTATATTAGTTGGAAAATAGAATAATAAATTAAGCATAACATCTCCATAATAGGTAGCTTTATATGCTACAATTGCATATAAAACTATGTTTATAGTTCCAAAGATAAAATTAGACATCCTTCCCATTCCGGTAAGGATAACACACATTGTTCCTGTAATAGATGCAATTATCCCAATTGCTGTATCATGAAAATATAAAGATACTCCAAGTATTATTAAATTAGCAATTAACATCCACAAACATTCAGTTTTCTTCCAACAGCTTAGCTCTCTTTTTAAATTTTCTTTCATTACTTCCATAAAATCGTCCTCTTTCTATATATGAAATTTTTTAAGCTTCTTTTATTTAATAATTTTTTATTTTTCAGGCTGACATCTGTGTTTTTCCAGCATTTCATTCTTTAAATTCCATAATTTCAAAGAAAGATCAACATAATATTTCTGAGGATTTACAAAACGTGTTACCTCTTCCCACATACTATTAACTTCATTTAAACAATACTTTTTGATTTCTTCAAGCTCTGGAGTTTTATATACACATTCACCATCTATAAATACAGGCACCTGAAGTTTTCTTGCTTTTATATTTTTAACTTCCTTCTTTTTCCATGTATAAACAGGATCAAATATTTCATAACTATCAGTACTTATTTCTTCACCTTTTAATGTAATAACATCTGCCAATGCTTTATTAGTTTCCTTATCGTACAATCTCCATAACTCCTTATACCCTGGATTAGTTATCTTTTCAGGATTTTCAGAAACCTTTATCCTTGGCATGAATTTTCCTTTTTCTTCTACAGCCGCAAGCTTATATACTCCACCAAAAACAGGTTCTGATTTTGAAGTTATAAGTCTTTCACCTACTCCAAATATATCAATTTGTGCTCCCTGTGCCAAAAGCTCATTTATAATATTTTCATCAAGACTATTAGATACGACTATTTTACAGTCATTAAGTCCTGCATCATCAAGCATTTTTCTCGCTTTCTTTGAAAGATAAGTTAAGTCTCCACTATCTATTCTTATACCTTTAAGCCTTTTTCCCATAGGTTCTAATATTTCCTTAGATACTTTTATTGCATTTGGAATTCCAGACTGAAGCACGTTATAAGTATCTACAAGCAAAGTAGCATTATCTGAATTATTTTTTGCATATGCTGCAAATGCTGTATACTCATCATCATAAAGCTGAATAAAAGAATGTGCCATTGTTCCTGAAGCAGGTACCTTGTAATCTACATCTGTTGCAGTACATGCAGTTCCTGTTGCCCCTCCTATATATGCTGCTCTTGCACCAAGTATTGCCCCATCATATCCCTGTGCTCTTCTTGAACCAAATTCAAGTACTGGTCTTCCTTTTGCAGCTCTTACTATTCTGCTTGTTTTTGTTGCTATAAGACTTTGATGATTTATTGTTACAAGAACCATAGTTTCTAAAAGCTGTGCTTCTATTACAGGTGCAACAACTGTCACTATAGGTTCTCCTGGAAATACTACAGTTCCCTCTGGCAGTGCATAAACATTACCACTAAACTTAAAATCTCTTAAATAATTTAAAAATTCTTCATTAAAAATATTTTTGCTTCTCAAATATTCAATATCCTCATCATCAAAATGCAGATTTTCAATATAATCAATTAACTGCTCAAGACCTGCTGCTATTGCAAATTCAGCATTATCTGGACTTTTTCTGAAAAACATATCAAAACATACTCTTGTATCCTTTTTATTGTCTGCCATAAAAGTGTTGCTCATGGTAAATTCATAAAATTCTATAAGCATTGATAAGTTTCTTTCATTTCTTAATAATCTTTTATTTTTCATAATAAACACATCCCTTTAAATTATTTTTTATTGATTCTGTAAAAATTTAATAATGACATTTTGTTATTAAGTATTTCTAGAATACAGCATTTCATATTATTGTAAAGCCAAATGTTAATAACGTTTTGTCATTAAGTGTTTGTAAAATAAAATTGCATATTTTTAAGCTAATGATTATAGAAATTTTGCAAAAATTTCAGCTTTTATTATGTGTTGCAATATATAATATCAATTCCAATTTATTATGTGATATTATTAACTTTATACTTAATGACGTTTTGTCTTTAACTTGTTATCTATATAATATTCCTATCAAATGGTTTTGTCAATATTTTTTCTAATTTTTTCATATTTATTTTATTAAGCATCAGGAGCGCCTTTAAATAAAGGCGCTCCTAAATTTTATTCCTCTACATCTGGTATAAGCTCTACATATATCTGATCAAATACAGGCTTTAATTCACTAATTATCTCATTTCTTATATTTTTTAATTCAGAAATATTTATATTATTGTCATGACTTCTTATATAAACTTCAACCCATGTCTTTCTACCAGTCTGAATAACATCTAAAAATTGAAGTTTATACATTCCATTTTCAATATATCTTTGTGCTGTTTCACGTATTTCATCCATGATTTCCTTTTTAGGTGCAAACAGAACCAGTTCCTTAAGGCTTATTCCAATCATCCTTACTGGTTCAATAATGAGGCATAAAGACATTATTATTGCTACCACAGGGTCAATATATGGTGCAGCCCATGAAAAGGAAGTTTTCTGCAAAATCATTTGTGCAAAAAAAGCAAATGAAACTCCTAAGCTGCTAAGTACATCCAATTTCCATACATATAATTCTGCACGAATAGAATCTGACTCATATTTTTTTCTGTAATATGAAAGAACCTTATACATAATAAAGCATCCTATAAAGACACAGAATTCAAATATTGCAATGCTTCCCGCATCAACAGCATGTCCCCCATCTAATATTGTATGTAAACTATCAATAAAAAGCTGTATTGTAATAAATAACAGCACACTGTATTTTATGATTATAAACAAGGATTCAATTTGAGCAAATCCATAAGGTCTCTTTTCTGTCACAGGTTTGTACAATAATGGAACCAAAAAAAGAAATGGCCATATCATAATAAGCTCTGTAATATCAAACACAAAATCTATAAGTATTGAACTAGAATTTGTAACATATGCCATTATCCCCTCTACTGCCATAAATAAAATACTTCCAATCAAAGATAACTTCATGATTCTCTTTTCCGTCTGAATCTTTGTTTTTTCTGTTAACTTTATTGTATTCACATCCCCTCGTTTTCTTTCATTTTCCATGATACCTAATTTTTAATAAAACTTCAATGTTGCTTTTATTTTTAATCTTTCTGTTTACATAAATCAAAGTGTTATTGTAACTGTAATAATTAATAAAAATCTGGTTAGAATATATACAGCTTATTCTATTAATAATTGAGGTATTATAA